>JAGGRV010000059.1 GCA_021159445.1 Deltaproteobacteria bacterium
AATCGTTGCAATAAATCAATATTACTCTGATTTATGCCGAAATATCATTATACCTTAGGAACGGGAGATAAATAAGTTGAACAAAAATTAATAGGATTTTTTGTTGTATTCAAGGCGCGAGGAGCGAGCATAACGGGTTATGTGATCGACGAGCAACGAAGAAGACGGCAAAAAAGACATTAATTTGTTCAAGTTATTTATTGTACGTTCCTAAATTGAGCGATTAGCCTTTAGCGGTTAGCTATTAGTTTAATGATTATCGGTCTAGGCGCCCTGACAAGCAGGATGTTTTACTATTACAAACTTTCACCCGTTGGGTGTTATTTCTAGTTAACGCAATGCCCTGATTTTTCAAAGCTAAACGCTAATGGCTAACAGCTAATCGCTCAACATAGGTTATAAGAACATGAATAACCAGCACAGAAGCAGTCTGTCTGTCATTGTGTATGCCTAGTAATAGAGGCTCAACAAATTATTTCGGACAAAAGCGAGTTCACGACCATAGGATTAAAACAGTGACTGACTACAACGATGTGATACAAGAATACGCTTTAGCTTCTTGGTCTGTACTTGAACAGTACAGAATAGAGGAAATCCTGAGATATGATCCCTTCAGTATCACTTACAAGGCCTCTAATATTGAATTGGACCAACTCGTTACCATAAAAGAGTCCCTGCCTCAGGAATTAGTTATCAGAAAATCAGACAATGAGATACTTGCTAAATTTCCTTCCGATGAGGATGTCTTCCAGAAGGGACTCAAATACTTCATGGAGGAAGCAGAAGCTCTCGCCAAGTTCAGTCATCCAAATATTGTGCGGGTATTAAGGTGCTTTAGGGCCAATGGGACCGCATACATGGTTATGTCACATGAGGACGGTGAGACTCTTCGAAAGCAACTTGACCGGATGGGGCCTGACAACACTATGCCGGAAGACCGGGTCAAGCTCTGGTTGAGAGATATTCTTGACGGCCTAGAGGCCATACATGAAAAGGGAATTTATCATAGAGATATCAGGCCGGATACAATTTTTTTGAAAAAAGACGGCTCTGCCATGCTCATCGACTTCGGTGCCGCACGTTATGGCCTCAACAGCGAATTCCATAACGAAAATGCCGTTTCACCTTCCGGTTATTCCCCCGAAGATTTGTGTGCTGATGAAGGGCAAGGCGGGTTGTGGACGGACATTTACCAGCTCGGTGCTGTAATTTATGAATGTGTGACAGGACAGGAACCCCCAGACATCCAAGTCCGGGTTCAATCATCAGCAAATGACGAGCCAGATCCAATTCTGGAGCCATTAAAGCAAGCTGGCTATCGGGGTTACAGTAAGAATTTTCTGGACACCATAGTGCTGGCCATTTCTTCTAGTGCGACTGATCGACAGTCAGCGGTAGAGGCATTAGAGAAGTTAAGGCTAACGAGTGACAAACTCGTGCCGGGAAAGGAGAAAAAAGAAGATGTTTTAGATGAGGCGGTCAGTGTATCCGAACCTGAGGAGATTCCTGCTGAGGAGATTTTTTTGGAGATAGAGGATACGGAGGAACCCCAGGAGGTCAAAGATGAGGAGATTGGAGATAAAGCTGATATCTCCGAGCTTTTTCAAGCCGAGAGCGAAGAGAAAACCCTTATAGAAACAGATGAAGAAGTCAGTGTATCCGAACCTGAGGAGGCTCCTGTCCGGGAGGCTGCCGAGGCTACAGATGAAGCCCCGGAGGCAAAAAAAGAGGAAGTTGGAGATAAACCTGATGTCCCTGAGCATGTTCAGATTGACGACAAAGAAAAAGTACGAGGAAAAGATAAAAAAGGAGGTCTGCTCAAGGTAGGGTTGATAGGTATCCTTGTAATAGGTCTCTTGGCAGCGGGTTTTTTTGTCTTCTTGAGACCTGGCCTGAAAGTTGTAAGCGAGCCAAGTGCATCGGCTGTCTTTTTAGATGAAAATCATGTAGGAGAGACCCCCCTGAGTATTAGGATGTGGATGGGCGGAAAGCATATAATTAGTGTCACAAGAAAAGGCTATCATGATTTTGAACAAAGTATCGAAATGCAATTTGGAAAGACTAAGAAAATTTATACAGAGCTTACTCCAGATATCAAGCTGGAAAGTCTATGTGGTAGTCTTGTGGTGAAGAGTACACCTGGTGGAGCAACGGTGTTTGTTGATGGAAAAGAAAAAGGCGTTACTCCCTTAAATTTAGAAAATGTTGAGAAGGGGTTACACATAGTAAAAGTTACTAAGAATTGTTTTTCTGTTGTGGAGAAAAAGATCGACATAACTGCATCAAAGAAGACAGATATTGATGTTCATCTGGAAAGTCTATGTGGTAGTCTTGTGGTGAAGAGTACACCTGGTGGAGCAACGGTGTTTGTTGATGGAAAAGAAAAAGGCGTTACTCCCTTACGTCTTGATAATATAAGGAAGAGTAATCTAAATATTAAATTAATTAAAAAAGGATTTGAGACAGAAAGCAAAATAATTACAGTTAAACCGTCAGAGAAAACCAATTTCTCTGTGAAGCTTAGGCAGCCAATAGTTTCTTCTGATGGCAGATTTGTAGATCATAGAAATGGCACTGTTACAGATACAAAAACCGGTCTCATGTGGACTCGAGAAGATAGTTATGTTCACCTTGGCAGGTATTTGAATTGGGAACAATCGAGGTCATACGTTAACAAGTTAAGCATGGGCGGATATGGTGACTGGAGACTTCCTAAAGTGGCAGAGCTAAAAAAAATATATGAGATCAAGAAATCGAATACAGACAAAGATGGCGACCTCATACATATTGATCCGATTTTCTCTAGTGGTGGGACTTTCTGGAACTGGTCGTCAGAAGAGCAGGGTGAATGCTGTGCCAAAGTCTTTCTCTTTATCGATGGCAGCGTAATCAAGAATAACCGGATGTTTTCCTATGAGAGGGGGGTGCGCGCTGTTCGTCCGTGAGTTTCAAGATTTACCGCAGAACTGTAAGCGTTTACAGGGTGCTGCAGATTCGAGGCGTACGGGTATACAGACGTACTCCCTGTACTTCAAGTGCCCGACAACAAAGCAGATGCGGTGCCC
>JAGGRV010000317.1 GCA_021159445.1 Deltaproteobacteria bacterium
TCATTCCCGCGAAGGCGGGAATCCATAAACGCTACAACCACTGGATTCCCGCCTTCGCGGAAATGACGAATCAAACATACTTCAAAAAGTGTAAACTACTTTGGCATCCTTCATAGCAAGCCAAAAGTAGTTTACACTTTTAGGAGTAACATACTTCAAAAAATATGACTTGTGCTGTCAGCTATTAGCCGTTAGGTTTTAGCTTAACAGTCCGTTTTTATACAAAGTTTTTACCTAATAGCTAACGGCTAACAGCTAATAGCTGGCATCCGTCTATGTTGAAAAAGTGTAAACTACAAAATGAAGGATGCCACTACTTTCGTAAGAATATGAAGGATGCCCATAACTCCCATAAAAAATCATCGAAATGACTCATACGCTAAAGTTAATGTCCCAAAAAGCCGATAAAGAAAAAAACAACATAAAAAGGAGGGTTTTTCTTATGAAATGGAAAGTTATAATTATGGGAATGGTATTGTCGGTCTTCTTCATGGCGCCCAATATCGTGGAGAACGTCCTCGCTGCAGCTAAAAGCGCTGTTACAATAGATGTTGATGCGGGGGGATATGCAACGAATGAAGTCAATGGGACAGATGTCTCGGGGTGGAAAGAAAAGACTTATTATGGCTCCGAATCGGGGGAGCAGATCCACCTTGTGGTCTCAGTCGAGAATACTGGGAAAGTCACTGGAAAACTTGGAGTGAGAGTAGATATCTTGTCACATGATGGTGATTGTTCAACTTATTGGTGCCATTACGCTGAAGACGACTCAACGTACAATCATGTAGAACTGCAAGACGCAGCTACCACTCTCGTTGACCTTCCGGCAGGGCATGAGATTTATCTTTTTGACATGGTCGTCGATCCTGAAGCTTTTTCATTTGATGGTCCGGTTATCTTTACAGCTATTTTGTTTGATAAAGATGACAATCATCTAATAGGAATAGATATGAAAACGGTGTTCTTGGGAACAGATTTTAAGGTCTGGACTAAGCTGCCATAGGTTTCACATACAGCCCCTAAGATGATACTTGCGCTGATAGAGCGCAGGTGCTTGTAGGGGTATATATGGGTAAGGTGATACACCCGGTTGACGGCCTGATCTTTTTAGATTGCCTCTCAAAACTGTTGCCCGAGATCCAAACAGCCTGTCACGTTTGGGTATTCGGGTATTCAGTGGTTTCTCAATAAGCCAGAGGGCTATCATTGCGAACGAAGCGTATTCTGGGTTGACTTGGACGTGGACATGTCTTTTTTAAAAGACAAAATTAGCCACTCCAGTACCATCTACCGGAGCTACAGGGCAGGCTTCGTGTTTTCGTGATTGATTTTGAATAGTTTTTTAACCGCACAGGTCGCAATTTTTTCAAGGAGTACACAACTCTCAGTTGTTCTTTTTCGGTCATCCCGACCTCAACTTCCGCAAATCATCTCTTCACATCTTTAAGAACTTAGGAACGGGAGATAAATAAGTTGAACAAAAATTAATAGAGTTTTTTGTTGTATTCAAGGCGCGAGGAGCGAGCATAACGGGTTATGTGATCGACGAGCAACGAAGAAGACGGCAAAAAAGACATTAATTT
Source organism: Deltaproteobacteria bacterium (assembly GCA_021159445.1). Classification (GTDB taxonomy): domain Bacteria; phylum Desulfobacterota; class Dissulfuribacteria; order Dissulfuribacterales; family UBA3076; genus UBA3076. The sequence continues at coordinate 1,584 of JAGGRV010000317.1, forward strand.
GTTCAAGTTATTTATTGTACGTTCCTTATTTGCGGACAGTTTCTTAGTCACTATGCCCCTCTTTTTATACTGATTTTGATGTTGACATTCGTTATTCTTTGTGGCATTATGCCTTTTAGAATAATTCTTATCAGTTTAATTAGACGTCTCGTAATTTTTCCAATCTACTGAAATCATAAGGCGTTTAATGGCGTTAATTTTTGCCAACCACATGGAATAGTGGAAGCTGACCGCACAAGGTCCAACTGAGTTCGGAGGGGCTATGAAGCGAAACCCATTTTTTTTCGGTGAGGTTGTTACCGGTGAAAATTTTACCAACAGAGTTGACGAAGTAAAGAGGCTAACAGCAGAATTGCGTGGAGGGCATAACATATTTTTGATATCCCCAAGACGATATGGCAAAACTTCTCTTATAATAAATGTACTCGAACATCTTAACAAAGAGGGGCTTATCACATTCTATATTGATCTTTATAAAGTTGCTTCTCTGCGAGAGTTGCTGGAAGCATATGCTAAAGGTATAGCACGTTCATGCACAATACGAGTGGAAAAATTTTCTGAATTTATCAAAGATATTTTCCCCGGATTGAGACCCAAAATAATCATCGGCAGTGATGGCGTCCCTTCAATAGAGGTCGATATCAGATTAAACGATAGGGAGTTGTTCGATTCTCTTGAGGAAGTTTTCGATGTTCCGGAAAAAATTGCCAAGAAGCGAAAACGAAATTTTGTGGTCGTCTTTGATGAATTTCAGGAAATACTCAACCTCGACGGTGAAAGAATAGAGAAGATGATGAGGGCATGCTTTCAACATCACCATAAAGTTGCTTATCTTTTTGCCGGGAGCAAGAGACATTTAATTTATAGCATGGTTTCTGATCCCAATAGGGCGTTTTATAAATTAGGCGACATCATGAACCTTCAAAAAATAGGGCCTGCTGAAATGATGGTCTTTTTAAAAAAACAGTTTTCTAGGGGGCCTATAAAGGTTACGGACAGCCTAATCGATTATGTTTTGGAAATAAGCGAGAACGTACCATACAATATTCAGTACCTTTGTCACCATCTGTGGAATTGGTGTCTGGAAGCGAAGAGGGCTGAGAAACAAGATGTCATGAAGGTGGTAGATAATATCATTGCCGAGCAATCCGCAAACTATATAGCCTTATGGGATAGGCTATCTCTACATCAGAGATTATTTCTTAAAGCCATTAGCAAATTTCAGACTAAACCGATATTTTCCAAGGATTTTATTGCAGAAAATGAACTCGGCACCTCCGGCTCAATACAAAAGTCTATAACTTTGCTTAAGAAAAAGAATATCATAGATGTTGATGGGAAAGAGATTCGGTTTAACGATGTTTTTTTCAAAGAATGGATCAAGAAAAAAATGCTTTGACTATTCAAAATCAATCACGAAAACACGAAGGTGCGAAAACACGAAAAAAGACACAAAAAAA
>JAGGRV010000104.1 GCA_021159445.1 Deltaproteobacteria bacterium
CGCGGTTGAAACCCTGCAAAAGCCTATCGGCTGCCAGGGAGTGTGAACGGTTACCCTCCTGATCAGGGGAAAACAAAAATACAACCTTGGCGTCCTTCGCGCATGGTTCCAGATGGAAAAATTTGTAAAAGGGAATGATGTTAAACTATTAAACTAACTCCGCGTTCGTCCCTCACGTCCCATAGTGAGCGAAAACAAATGGGCGGTGAGAAAAGGAGTTATTCAATATAGTCAAGGACGTCCCCCAGATCCCAAGAGCCATTATCAGCTATTTAGCAGTAAACCAGCTTGGACGCAGTGCATCGGACGTGGCACGAAAATTGGGGATGAGTGGAATGGGTGTTGGTAAGTGTGTGCAGAGGGGTAATAAAATTCTTGATAAGCCAGGAATAATGAAGGAATATCTTGCCTAAGTTTATAAGTTGATAACGTCCCTCATTAAGTACTGGTGCCCTTTTTAACTTGGGAAAAATTGTAATTTCTTGTGATTTCTGACCCCCCCCATATATCCCAGATATCTCTTGGCGTTCCTATTGGTTGACTTAGTCGTCGACTTAGTTTAAAGTTGTCATAGCTGAGATAGATTTATGTGGAGGACAATGAGAATGCCAACCATCAACACTCATGAAGCCAAAACACAATTTTCACGTCTGTTACTCAGAGTCAGCAGTGGAGAGGAAATCATCATTGCAAAATCAGGTAAGCCTGTTGCAAAACTTGTCCCTATCAAACGACAAACCCACAAACGTGTCGCCGGTATTGACCGAGGTAATGTATGGATTGCTGAAGATTTTGACGCGCCTCTGCCAAAAGAGTTAAAAACTTACTTTGAATAAATAAAAAATGGCACGACAAGGATACCTGCTTGATACGCATTGCTGGTTGTGGTGGCATATTGACCCGGATAAACTGGGGCAACAGGCCTTTCAATTGATAGAAGACGGAAACAATGAAATCTTCTTTTCAGTGGTTAGTGCCTGGGAGATTACAATCAAATATGCTCTCAACAGGATAAAGCTGCCTTTTCCTCCTGGCACTTATATTCCCAAACGCTTGGAAAAAAGCTATATGGACGTTTTGCCGATTCATCTTGAACATACATTGCGGGTTGGGCAATTACCACCTTATCACAACGATCCGTTTGACCGTCTGCTCATTGCCCAGGCATATACAGAACATTTGACAGTTATTACAAAGAATGCACTATTTAAGCAGTATAAAATTGAGACGGCATGGTAAAAGGCATGAGGGAAGTCGGACAAAAGCCAAGTATAGATTGACCCCTTATCCGATCCAGAAGCATGTGCCGACAAAGTGATTGAGAGGGTCAGACCCTAAACCCAACTACTTGGAAGTTTACTCAGAAACAGCGTTATATATAATTCATGCAACTGGGAAGCCAATCAAGTCAAAAGGTACCTATCCCCCATTACGGCATCCCGTTGATTTTCAGGTGACAACTATCTTGATACCCGTCGCTAACCTTCAGTTCAATACCATTAAATCCCTTGCGAGCAAAGTTGGTAAAGGATCTGAAAGAGCTTGATAAGGAACGGGAGATAAATAAGTTGAACAAAAATTAATAGGATTTTTTGTTGTATTCAAGGCGCGAGGAGCGAGCATAACGGGTTATGTGATCGACGAGCAACGAAGAAGACGGCAAAAAAGACATTAATTTGTTCAAGTTATTTATTGTACGTTCCTAACTGAGGCAAAATCAGCTTTTGGCTACCTAGCTATAAAGAAAATGGGGTATTCGGGACGGGAAATTGGGAGATTTTTAAATATGAGAAGCTATAGTGCGATTAGGAGGGCTCAAGAAGGTAAAAAAGTTATTGACAAAAGCGAATTTTTGTTGGATTCAGCCGAAAAATAGTGGAATAGTGGCAACGTCCCCCATTACATCTATCCCCCATTACGTCCCATACAATAAAGGGGGCTTGGAATAAAGGTGAAAATAACGTAAATATGAAATAATGTTCCTTAAATTATGCACAAAATTAAGAGGTTATTATGTTAGATACCGCTGCTATTAAACAGCTTTCCCGGAAAGAAAAGTTGTGGATCATGGAAGCCATATGGAAGGACCTCTCTATGGAAGATGAGTTGATTGAATCTCCCGCATGGCATAAAAAGGCCTTGAGTGAAACGGAAAATAGACTCAGGGCTGGGCAGGAGCAGCTACTTGATTGGAAGGATGCAAAGGAGGAATTAAGGAAACGATTCGAATGAGAATCAAGATTCTTTCCTCTGCTTTGGAAGACTTATATGAGGCTCGTCTGTTCTATGAACAACAAGGTGTGGGGTTAGGGGATTACTTCTTTGATTCATTGTTTTCTGACATTGACTCGTTGGTTCTTTATGGCGGAATTCATCGGAAAGTCGCTGGTTATCATCGGTTACTTTCAAAAAGATTCCCGTATGCCATCTACTACACCGTGGAAAATCAAGACCTCATTTTAGTTACGAGAGTTCTGGATCTCCGTCAAGATCCGAAGAAAATCAGAAGAGCATTGAGATAAATGGAACGGTATGAATTATTTCAACGTATTAGATATAAAATTGCCCAAAAAGAAGGATGAAAATTGATTCTAAGGGCCGATTTTGGGTTTTTCGCGAGTCGAAGTCAATAAAACTAGGTGTTTAGCTTCCCGATTTGGTGTCAGAGACCTAGGCATGGCATTTCAGTATATCCGGCCTTCAGTCTCGCGGGCCATCAAGCGAGAAGAAAGAGAACTATCTGATGAAAGAATTCTGGGAAGCGGAGATTTTGTGACAACAGTTTTAGGAAAAAGTCACCAAGCAGACCTAAGAAAGTGTGAAAAAATGCCACTTGAATTGTTAAGTCGAAAAGTAGTGTCTCATTTCAAAATTAAGGAAGAAGATCTGAGGTCTACTGTTAAGAAGAAATCAGTAACTGAGGCAAAATCAGCTTTTGGCTACCTAGCTAGTGTCTGAACGAAAACCCCTCTTTTTGTCATTTCGACCGTAGGGAGAAATCTTTAATGC
>JAGGRV010000344.1 GCA_021159445.1 Deltaproteobacteria bacterium
GCCAAAGCCACGGCCCTGGCTATCAAATCAATGATTGAAGGTGAATTCGGTGTAAGAACGATCCAGGAATATCATAGTTAGTGTCTGAACGAAAAGACTGTTCAGACACAATTTTGAATTCTAAATTTTGAATTTTAAATTAAAAAAAGGAAGCGTGAAGGGTTACCGTTATGATAATTCTGCCATCAGGATCACCGCGTGAAGAATGCGGAGTATTCGGGGTATTCGGGCATCCAGAAGCAGCCAAGCTCACTTATTTCGGCCTTTATGCCCTGCAACACAGGGGGCAGGAAAGCGCGGGTATATTCAGCTCGGACGGCAAGGTAGTGCAGGAACATAAATCCATGGGCCTTGTAAGTGAAGTATTCAACGAGGCCAGGCTAAAGGACCTCAAAGGCCATATAGCCATAGGACATGTGCGCTATTCCACTACAGGGTCTTCAGTTTTGCAGAATGCCCAGCCCTTCTGTGTATACCATGCCGGACGCACCCTTGCCGTGGCCCACAACGGAAACCTTGTGAATGCCTGTTATATCCGGAAAGAGCTTGAAAGGCATGGTTCTATCTTCCAGACTACCATGGACAGCGAGATAATCGTCCACCTTTTGGCAAAGGCCGGGGGCCGAGGGCTAGATGAGGCCATAGCAACCACCATGAAACTCATCAAGGGGGCCTATTCAGTTGTAATGGCTACTGAGAAAAAATTAATCGGCTTCAGGGATCCCCTTGGTTTTCGTCCCTTGTGTATCGGCAAACTGAATAACGCTTACGTTCTGGCCTCTGAGACCTGTGCGCTAGACCTCATTCAGGCCGAATACCTCCGGGATGTGGCGCCGGGTGAAGTAGTAGTAATAGACGGCAACGGGCTTAGGTCATTCCAGGGGGTTGAGGCAGAAAGGAGCGCAAACTGCATCTTTGAATTTATCTACTTTGCCCGTCCCGACAGTAACATCTTTGGACAGAACGTCTATACGTTCAGAAAGACCCTTGGGGCCGCCCTCAACAATGAGACCACTGTAGATGCGGACCTGGTAATGCCCTTTCCGGATTCCGGAAATTATGCCGCAGTAGGTTATGCCCAGACCGCCAACCTGCCTCTTGAGCTTGCTGTAATAAGAAATCACTATGTCGGCCGTACATTTATTCAGCCCAGCCAGTCCATGAGGGATTTTGGAGTAAGAGTCAAACTTAATCCTGCAAAAGAGGCCATAAAGGGCAAAAAGGTGGTAATAATTGAGGATTCGGTCATAAGAGGTACAACCACCAGGACGAGGATTAACGCAATAAGGGAGGCCGGAGCCAAGGAGATAATCCTGCTAGTTAGTTGCCCACCCACACGTTTCCCCTGTTACTACGGCATTGATTTTCCTACTACGAACGAGCTGATAGCTGCCAAGCAATCCGTGGAGGAGATCAGCGAATTCCTCAAGCTGGACGGACTTCACTACCTGGACATTAAATCAATGCTGAAGGCTGCAGGCGGAGACTCCCGGCGTTTTTGCCTTGCATGTTTTAACGGCGAATACCCGCTCCCTATAGATGAATGCGCTGGAAAGCTCGGGCTGGAGAGACCGAACGCCCAAAGACACAATAAAAATCAGGAAGCGTTTTCTGTTCTCCCGGCTTCGTCATTGTATGAAACGGACAATGCTGATAATCAGGCCGATTATGTTGAATTACCTCGGGTCTAGGGTTGCCTTTTATTTCGCTTTCTGGCTTGGTTTTGTATTTCTGACTCCCCAGTTTGCGCTTGGACTTTGGCCGGATGAGATTCTGGTTGTAGCCAACAGAGAAAGTGCCAGTGGCCCTGATCTTGCCGGCTACTATATGAAAAGACGCAACATTCCACGGTCCAATTTGCTTCTGGTCTCCCTCCCAACACAGGATACCTGCTCAAGAAAGATATATGAAAAGGACCTTGCGCAACCGATCAGGGAATTTATTCAATCCAACAAACAATCTCTTGACATTCGTTGCATACTCCTGACCTACGAGATTCCCTTACGTGTCCAGGCGTCTCCTATGAACGGAGCTGAGCGTCTGGAATATCGGGCAATAGAGAAAAAACACACCGCAATGGAAAAACTGATGGCCAAAAAGACCAAAAGGGTCTTCCGGAGACAGAAACATAAGAAACTGCGACGGCAATGGACTGAAGGTTTTCAAATGATCGAGCCCAGTGACGAGCTTGCAGCCGTGGATTCCGAGCTCACTCTGGTCCTCAAAAAAGCAGTCCCCCTGTCCGGATGGATCATCAATCCCCTTTATGTGGGTTATCATTCCGAAAAAAAAGAGTATCAGCCTTCCGACGTTATGATGGTCGCCCGCCTTGATGGTCCCGACCCTATGACAGTCCGTCGTATGATTGATGACACGCTATTTGCGGAGAACACCGGCCTTCATGGTATTGCGTATTTTGATTGCCGTTATCCGAAACTGCCTTTACAGGATCTTTCGGCATACGAGTATTGTGATTGGTCGCTACGCAGAGCTGCGAGGTTTGTCAGATCACAGGGGTGTCTGGAGGTAGTTATCGACACGAAGTCAAGGCTCTTCTTAAAGGACTCATGTCCTCAGGCGGCCCTGTACTGTGGTTGGTACAGCCTGATGCATTATGTGGATGCATTTACCTGGGTGCGTGGCGCTGTGGCGTATCATATAGCCAGCGGCGAGTGCCTGACGCTACGGGGACATGGAAAGGGCTGGTGCAAAATGCTTTTGAAAGATGGGGTGGCTGCAACGATAGGTCCTGTTGCCGAGCCCTATCTCCAGGCATTTCCACTACCAGAGACCTTTTTTCGTTTTCTCTTTAGTAAACATCTTACTTTAGTTGAGGCGTACTTTCTAAGTTGCCCGGTGCTCTCCTGGCAAATGATACTGATAGGTGATCCCCTCTATAGGCCCTTGCTACAGGACACCCAGTAAAATAGTCCATTTGATCTTGGGTAAGCGTTCACAGGGCACCGCATCTGCTTTGTTGTCGGGCACTTGAAGTACAGG
>JAGGRV010000287.1 GCA_021159445.1 Deltaproteobacteria bacterium
CCGCGGTTGAAACCCTGCAAAAGCCTATCGGCTGCCAGGGAGTGTGAACGGTTACTTTATACCAGTTTGGTTATTTTACTGCCATAAGGTCCGGTACATCATCCACCACCTGGCCGGTGATGCTGATGAACTTGAGGGAGATGCCCTGTTCGTCAGCGTGGATGAGGGCGTATCCGTGCTGCGAGGAAAGGATCTCAGGCTGCCATGGGGTGTCCTCCCTGGAGTAATAGGGCGCCCCACCGGTTCCCACAGTAATGTGCCATGTGGGGTAGGCGAAGTCGGGATTGGGTGAGTACTGATCCAGGATTCCATCCCCGTCCGTGTCGTCGGTCGGGTAGACGCCCACCGGGGTCTCGCTGGTAATGAGGGTTCTGTGGTATTCATGTTCGTCCGCTGTGAGAACCGCGGCCACCTTGGAGGACTCGGCCACCGCTTCCCAAAAGCGGTTTCTCACTTCTATGATCCCCATGGCCTCAGGGACAGCATGGTCACCGTGTCGTGTGTACGCGCGGATGTTGTTGTTTCCATTCCACCACATGGCGTCCTTGATGTGGCCACCACAGGGGAACACCGGTTCCTGCGCATATAAAACGATGTACCTGATCGAGGGGTTGCCCTCGGCCTGAGCGAGGGTCTGTTCGATCCACTCGAGCTGATCCTCCATGATGTAGCCCTCAGGCGAACCGCCGTATTCCGGCACCTTGCTGTTAGAAGTGTACCAGTAGTTGTTGTTGAAGGCGATCGCCAGGAGCGGCCCGTACTGGAATGAATATACATTTTCGGTGTACCGGGGTCGTCTGGGATCCGAGGGTTCCAGGCCGTTGGTTGGGTTGTGGAACTCCTGGGCGAACAGCGCCTCGGCGCTAGAGGTCTCATAGGGCCACTTGTCCAGCACGATGCCGTAGTTCGATCCGTCATCGAAGGCATTGAGGAGGGTCTCATGGTTGCCCATGCCGGGATAGACTGGGTGGCTCCTCCAGAAGCCTGCCATGGCCTGCTTCCAGCCCTTGAGCTGGAGCTCGAAGTCCTCGGTGTCCGAGGTGTAGCCGTTGACGAGGTCTCCGCCGAAGATGAAGAAATCGGCCCCTTCACGGTCGGCGTCCATGGCGAGCTGGCTCAGTATACGGAAATTGGAGCCCATGTAGTTCCGCTCGCCGCCTCCGACTCCTTCCCTGCTGTCGCCAATAAAGGCCAGGGTGGCCGATCTCTCTCCGGCCTCAGGCGCAGTTTCCAGGCTGTAAAGGTTGGAGAGGACGCTCTCACCGGATTCCGTGGTACAGAGTACGGTGTAGAGATACTTGGAAGCGGGCTGAAGGCCTGTGAGCTCCACTTCATGGTTCCGGGTGCTCTCGCTCTCACTGAACATCAATATGGGGGGCAGATCCGTGAGATCTACCTGGGCCGCATATACAATGCCCTGAGAGGCCTCGTCAGTCTCCCAGGCCAGGGTGAGCGTGGTGGGATCGTCGCTCCGGACCATGGTCACAAAGGGACCCTCAGTGATGGTGAGGTTCTTGAGATAGGTATCCCCTTTTTTTTGGAAGCTCACCACACTGTCATAGAAACCGAGATGCTGGCAGTGGTCATGGTCATCACGGTAAAGATCAAGGCGGTACCCGATGGTCGTCGTCATGGGCCAGATCCCCTGGGGCCAACTGTTGGCGTTGTATTTGTCCTTGAAAAAATCGCTGATGCTGAGTGTACCCGTTCCCAAGTCCAGCGCTTTGCTCTTCCGGTAGCGGGAATAGTCGTAGTCTGCGTCCCCGGCTTCGAAGGGATAGGGTCCGGTGTAGACCGTCCCGAAGAGGGCCGTGTCTTCCAGGTCGATTGTGAGCCCTTTCCCTGCGTCGTCAGGGCCCACAATATTGTGGATCTGGTTGAAGGTGACCTGGTTCCGGACGTCTGCCTGTCTGGGCGGAAGGTCCGGGACTACCACGGGCAGCTCCTCGGCAGCGCTAGAAACCCCTGGGGCCAAGGCCGTTGTCAGGAAGACCAGGACCAGGCTGAGCACACCCGTTTTCAGCAAATGAAAGAATTTCTTCAGTTTCATGGTTTTCTCCTCCTCATGTGTATCTGTTGGATTTTGTCGTGTTATATCTTCGTCGTTTTGTTTTCGTTTCGATCAATCAATCCCTTGCTGCGCCATAGCCATGCCTCCTTCTTTCCCTGGAATGTCACCTGCTGCCACCATTACCGGAAAGGCTTGAGTCCTTCTGAGTGTGGAAAGAGCTGCTAACTGAGACCTTCCTATCAGACGGAAGTTACATGGAAGTGACGGGGGCGTGACATTTCGGTGAAACCCGCAAAGTCCGTAACTCTACAACGACATTTCGCTGCTCCTTCCCGAACTCTGAAGGAAGAAATGCAGGGTCACAGAGAATATTGAGTTTAAGGCCAAACAGCAGCTTGCGATAGAGATGTTTGAAAGACTTCAAGAAAGCGAAGAGTCAACTGACCTGTCAAATTTACCAAAATCTTACGACAATGTAACAATGTCTTAACAAATGGCATTCATAATTCGTAACTGGGCTTGTTGGCCTTGCCTACCTCGGTTAATGACGTTCAGAGATGATGGCGATGAAAAATTGGATGGCAGAACTTGCCTTATATTATGAAAAAACCCGAAGTCGTTATTCGCATGACAGGTTATTGATTGTCTTTGATATTGCCCGTCAGCCGTGTTGCAATGCCCAGTCAGTTTCCTTTACTAAAAAATCAATGGTTTTTGCTCCAGTTTGGTCTTTAAATAATGAAATAGATTTTTAGCCATATTAGACGGAATTAAAGGATTAGAATTTTTATGCCCTGGAATGCTGTCATTCCGGGGCATTTTTTTGCCATTCCTTTGTAATATCAAAAATTAATGCTCTGGATTGTCGAGATTAATATTATTGCTCTTGATCAAAAAAAGGATATTCTATAAATGTATAACTAAATTGACTGGTTCTGTTTGATCCGGTATAAACCGGCGAAAAGGAAAGGGCTTTATGGGTAAGG
>JAGGRV010000258.1 GCA_021159445.1 Deltaproteobacteria bacterium
TATTGGCCATTTTGTTACTCCTTCACTTTATCATAAGATGTTATGGGGTTGGTAATATCTTCGGCCACTTTATCATCCAGTGACTGTCGTCTCTTCAAATGCCCTGCGCATCGCAGCCTTGTTTTTCTCAGAAAGCCGCCCAAACCGGAGGTCCAATGCGTCTTCCATGGCCTCTGTCCCTACAATGCCGGTAGCTTTTAAAAGGGCCCCGAGCATCGTGGTATTGGTAATGGGCAGTCCCAGGACTTCTCTGGCTATGGTATTGGCATCTACCATGGCAAGTTTGCTATCCAGGCCAAATGTTTCCCTGACCTCTGACTCTTTCATGTTGGTATTCAGGATGACAATTCCGTCTTCATGCAATCCCTCTGAGACCTTTACCAAAGAGGGAAGCGCTGAGTCCAGTACTATCACTATGTCCGGGCGGTAAACTTTTTCCCTGGTCCGTATTGGGGAGTCACTCATCCTTACAAAAGCTGTAACAGGGGCGCCCCTCCTTTCCGGACCGAAGCTGGGAAAGGCTTGCGCGTATTTTCCTTCATCTATGCCTGCAGTTGCCACGAGCTCAGCTGACGTAACAGCTCCCTGCCCGCCGCGGCCATGAAGTCTGACTTCTTTCATTGGCAATATCTCCCATATAAGTATTTTAGATGTGACGAATTAAGACCCTAAAAAATTACTCTACCATAGAAATCGCCATACCTGAAAAGAAATTCAGGCTAAGGAGCATCTAAGGACATTAAGTAATTATGAAATGGCTTATCAACTTACTCGTGATAAAGTTTGTTAACACGTTGGTTTTTCCCTTGTCAAGGGTCTGATTTGGGAGCCAGGGTTAATTTTGATCATTAACGGAATTCAATTTCCTGTTAAGTCGGCAAAGGATAGTGCGGATTTGTTTGGATTTTTTTCCTAATGCCTCTGCCTGTCGTCCGAGCTTTGCTGCTGTCTTCCAGTCATGTGTCTCTTCAAGGTATCCAAGGGCCAGAAGTGCCATGGACTCCGAATCTTCATGGTTGATTTTGATAGCCTGCTGCCATGATGCCTTGGCTTCCTGCCATCGATTAAGGACCCTGTAGGCCTTGCCGAGTATTCGATAAATAGCCCCTGGTACTGGTTGGTCATGCCTATCTACAAAAGGACTGAGAACATCCAGGGCCTCTTTTGCCCGATTCGATTCAATGAGTACTTCGGCCATACGGCCTACTAAGCGTATATCGCCTGGTTTCAGTGCACAGGCCTTTTTCAGGACCTTTTCAGCACTCCTGAGGTCTCCTTTCTGGAAAAAGACCCCACCAAGGTTATAAAGGGCCATAAAATTTTCAGTAGACGTGCCTGCAGTTCTGGAAAAGGCATTAATGGCCGCCTTGGCCCTTCCCTGTTCTGCAAGACAAACCCCCAGGCTATTAAGCAAATTAGCGTTTAGAGGCTCAGTCTTGAGGCCGAGCCTGTAGTTTCTGCAAGCGCCTGGCAGATCTCCCCACGAAAGGATTTTGTCTCCCCTGACGTTCCAGGTCAAGCTGTCATGGATGGCCACTGAACCGTTTCCTAACAGATCTGCGTGCATGAAGGCCCACAGGGCTGCTACCGGGGTTCGGGATGGTCCCACTGCCGGTTGACTGCCGGCAGCAATACCTATGGTTGAAGGCATACCCTGGGCGGCAGTGCAAAGTTTCTGGATCTCATTCCCCCATTGGGCCAAATCAGGTTCCTGGGCCTTTCTGCCAAATTTTCTGATTAAAAAGGCATTGGCTTTTTTTTCTGAAATGAATACTCCATCTTGCCCCAAGGCGTCTTTAAGAACATGGTGAGCGGGTTTTACATAAGCAATGGCATATTTTGAGTTGCCCTTGACCACCTTTTTTGCTTGATCAAGTCTTAATCCAAGCCCCTCAAGACCCAGGCTGTCTTCAAGGGCTTTTAAATCATCTGTGCAAAAGATTGCAGTACCCAGTTCTTCAGCCAACCTTTCAAGACCATAGATGTCCTCCTCCACATGACGGATATCAAAAGGCCCGGAGATATGGTGGCCATAAGCTTTAGAAATCAGCATCTTCACTGTCCGGGCTTTTGAAATCAATTGCTTAAGGCCAAAAGACAGTTTGTCCTCGTCTACTCCAGACAGAAGTATCCAGAAATCCCCGGGATTTCCCCCCAGCCATTCAGGATCGGAATGTTTCCAAAGCATAGAGCACAGGTCAATCACACTTTCAGGATTACAGTAATCGGCATTTGCCGATGGCTTTTGTATGAGGTGCAGCAAGGAGGTTGAAGGCTTCTCCTTTTTAAAAACAGCTTCTAAAGTAAGATATACATATGGAGGAATTTCTCCTGACCTTGAAAAAGAGGACTCCAATCGCAGGATCTTGAGTTTATTTTCAACCCAGGACTGCAGAATAGAAAGCCACCTTTCAGCTTCTTCCGGTCCGATGGAATTGTCCACTTTAAATAACACCAGGGTGCCGAGAGTGATTTGGTAATTTGGTGATTTGGTGATTTGGTGATTGGGAGTGGCTGATAGGTCTCTGATTGGGATTAGGACTTGCTGTCCTATCCGGTCCCAAAATCCCTTGCATTCAGATAGGGCACGAGAGGCTCTCTGCCTCTGACGCTCTGAAAGTTTAGCCGGCGGAAGGCCGTCAACATGGTCAGAAATGGGGCAGAATGTCCATTCTGAAAAGGGAAAAATTTCACCAAGCCATTTAATGACTTGGTTACCCAGCCGTTCCAAGTCCGCTGGGACCAGATGAAATATATGATCAGTCGGCATTTTTCTTTTTTATACGTTCAAAAGTGCAAGGTTAACTTTCTATAGAGGTTCAGGGTTCACCGTTCAAGGTTATCTTTCTTGAAATTAAACCTCCATTCAGAACTCACGAATCAACGGCCTCGATTTTCCGTGAACCCTGAACCACTAAACCATGATGGGTGTAGTAATCCTCGTCATCACGATGGTTCCAATGATCGGCAGCCCCGTCCA
>JAGGRV010000144.1 GCA_021159445.1 Deltaproteobacteria bacterium
TCTCGGAGCCTCAGGGTGCAAGCACCCTGAGGCTCCTGCGATGCTCGCGGGTCAGCGCCGCGATTATCTTTCGCAATTAACAAAATGAGAAATTATTATGAGCAAAGGTGAACTGGTTGTCACTACTTATAAAAGCATTTCCATACTATCCAAAGAGGAAACTAGTCTTTTGTCAAAAGAGCTGGCAAATGTTCGTGAGGAAGTAAAAGATTGTGCTTACCTTGAAGAAGCTTTAAGGGTATTGCCGGTTAAAGGCTACAGAAGTGCCATCGGATCATATTGGAATGCTGTTGTAGATGATTTGCGACAAAAAATTCTCCATAGGAGTATAGATTTATTTAATAAGGAGATTAATCCAAAGAAAAAAATTAAAAAATACGAAGACTTCCAAGATCATGTAACAGAATATGATCTTATCGAAGGGGCCTATAAAATCGGTGTATTAAGCTGGGAAGGTCGAAAGTTAATGCATCAGGCTAGAGAAACCAGAAACATGTTTTACGGCCACCCTAAAACTACTGAGCCTGAGCTTATAAAAGTTCTCAATCTAATCTCTGATTGTAACAAATATGTATTATCTCAAGATTTTCCGGCTGTAATAATTGACATTTCTACTTATCTATCTCAAATGGACAGCAGTTCATACGACCGTAGCGAGATTGCCGTAGAACAGGCCTTTTCAGACCTTCCAGCAATTTATAAAACTGAGCTTTCAAATAGATTTTTCACAACTTATCTCAATGATTCAATTTCAAGTGAATTGCGTGCAAATATTGAATTTTGTACCCCAATACTTTGGGATTGCATAACTAAGCATGACAAAATTCAAATTGGCAAAAGGTTTGACAAGCTAATCGTCGAGGGCAATAAAGATAAAATCAGAAAAGGGCGTGAATATATAAATCTTGTAGATGGTTGGATGTATGTAAGTGTAGCCAGCAAAAAAGTAATTATTACTCCTTTAGTTGATAAACTGAATGACGCCTTAGACTCATGGGAAACAGAAGGCAAAATAATCAAGAAATTGGAACCATTCTCCAAATTTATTCCAGAGGCATCCCTTGAAACATATGTTAAAGCTATCACTAGAACATTTGTAGGCTATAAGGGCTCTAGTGCACGTTTTTCTCGAACTGATTTCTATTCAGATGGTGCCTCTTCATATATCAAGAAAATGTTCCATCGATTTGATACGAAATCTACAAACTTGTTTGTTCAAATTATCAAAAAAGATGAGAAGTTAAAGAGGCGTATTAGAGAGTCAGGGCAACTTAACCGCCTAAGAATTCTAGGAAATATCCTATTAGAGAATAATATTGGTTCAAAAGAATCATTGGAATTCATAGAGCTATTATGTGATGAAAAACAAGAAGATGATTTTTATCATGAAATTTTTCCCAAACAAAAAAAGAGCAAGAAGAAAAAAAGAAAAAGAAATAATCAGATAACAATGTAATTGAGCTGATTGCTTAACCTTGCGGTTTTTCGACATTTATTGCTTTTTCATAATTTCTTGCTTGTTCAAAGGCCGTTGCTGTTAAGTCGCAACAGCTCATTACTGTCGTTAGGCCATATAAAAAAGATTAATTCAAGCAAATGAAGGTAAAAAAAATGACAGACACTTTAGCAATGTTCTCGTCACCGGAACTTAAGGACGTCATGCAAGACATGCGAGACTTGCTTTCGCAGAGTCGTCTGGCGTTCTTACTCGGAGCAGGATGCAGCAAGAGTGCAGGACTTCCGCTGATGCCTGAACTCACTAATGATGTTTTGGAGCATGAAAAGATCGGGGAAGAAACTAAACAAATTCTCAATGAAGTTCGAGCATTATTTGTCGGAGCAGAGTTGGCTACAATCGAAGACTATATGAGCGAAATCGTTGATCTTCTTTCTATTGCTGAGAGAAGAACCCAACGTGGAGCTACTCAATCCAAGGTCTTCATTGGGAGTGTGGAAAAAGATGTTGCTGAACTTCAAGCCGCACTTAATGAAATTAAGCAAGCCATCTCATCCTCTATTGGTGACAAGGAAGTCGATGTTGCAACGCACCAAAAATTTATCAGAGCAATCCACGGTTCTTTAGAGGCAGGCAAGCCTAGTAGAGGTGTCGACTACTTTATCCTCAACTATGACACACTAATCGAGGACGCATTGGGACTTGAGCGCGTTGTATATTTGGATGGTTTCGCCGGTGCGGCAACAGGTTGGTGGGAACCGAGCACGTTTAGAACTGATGGAAAGGTCGCCCGGGTCTTCAAAATTCATGGATCAATAGACTGGTGTCTGCTTGAAGGTGACTCCCTACCGAAACGAATTCGTTCTGGAATAAAGACTGAATCAGCCAAGAGTCATGTTCTAATCTACCCTGCTGCAACAAAATATCAGGAAACCCAGCGTGATCCGTTTGCTCAGATACTAAACTATATGCGACAAAGCCTTTGCCCTAGTGAGAGAAAGGAAATGGTTCTGGCAATTTGCGGATACAGTTTCGGGGATCCACATATTGATTCGGAAATCGAAAACGCCTTGTACCGATCAGAAGGCCGCCTCACAATTGCTGCCTTTGTGGGTACAGACAATCCGGAGGGGAAATTGAAAGATTGGTTAGCTGATTCCGAGATTTCCGAGCAGATTCGTGTTTATGCTAACAAGGGTTTCTTCCATGGTGACAAAGAGCTGAAGTTGGATGACGTGATACCATGGTGGAAGTTCGAAATTATAGCAAGGCTATTGGGAGGGGAAAGATAATGGCTAAAAGAAATCCCAACGAGCCAATATTAAATCTGATTACACTGCAAAAAGTCTGAGTTAACCAGTATCAATATAGTTGACAAATAAGCGTATAGCTATTATATATAGAAACTAAGCTTTTTAAGTTAAATTAAATGTTTCACGTGAAACATTGATCCTGAAGCAACAATTAATGTTCAAACCAAAAGATACTCAAACTACTATATTCCAAACGCATCTTT
>JAGGRV010000109.1 GCA_021159445.1 Deltaproteobacteria bacterium
AAAAAGACATTAATTTGTTCAAGTTATTTATTGTACGTTCCTTAGGTAAGCGTTCACAGGACACCGCATCTGCTTTGTTGTCGGGCACTTGAAGTACAGGGAGTACGTCTGCGCACCCTCCGCCTTGCATCTGCAGCACCCTGTAAACGCTTACAGTCCGGTGGGTTGCGGTAAAACTGGCGTTGTAATCCCGTAAACGGTTACAACATCAGATAGTAAGGAGCATGACACTTTGAAGACACCCTCTCTCAAAATTGTTGAAAAAATAGATCTTCCAAACAATCTCGTTCTGGAATTTTACGACTATTCCCGGCAGGTAGCCGGGGACAGGTGGTTTGTGGGACTACTTGTCAGGATTCCAATAGAAATCAGTGAAGAAGATTTTGCTGACAGACCCAAGGAGCTTTATAAAGACTTTTTAAAAGAACAGGGACCTGTAATAAATTTCGAGATGAAAAAAGAGAGGAACTTCATAGACGAAAAGGAGAAGGACCAGGTCTTTAGCCAAATGTTGAATGAACTGAAAGAATCTCCTTTATCCTACATGGGGCACAAATCCTTTGCTAAAGGATATATCAGGCAGCAAATTCAAGCCTTTGAGGAAAGACAGAAGTGGCAAAAAGCAATCATCTGAGTCAACTGGACCGTCCTGAGATAATCAACTCCTTGTTCAAGGACATAAAGGATTCGTATGGCACGGTAAAAGAATCTCGCCCAACCGGTGAGGCAACGGCAGAGGCCCTGACAGCAAAATCCCCGGACGGTGTTAATATCCATTGTAGGGTCTTCAGTGGAATACCGGAAGAGCCTCACATTCTGTTTTTCCCAGCAGAGTATGACTGTGAAGCAGATATCATTGATCTGGCAATCGGGTTTGGGCAAATCGGCATTACCCTGATAACAATGGACTATCGTGGATGCTGGAAGAGTGGTGGAGAACTATCCATCAGCGCCCTGTCTCAGGATGCTGAGGCATTTTACCAGGTTGTGAAAGACTGGTATGACACAGAACAAAGGACCGGCCCCGTGATATTCATGGGTCGGTCCTTTGGGTCTGCTGTTGCGCTGGATCTTGCCAGCCGCCACAACGATGACTCCCTGGCTCTTATCATGGAAAGCGCCTTTGACTTGACAGAAGGCTTTCTTTCAGGCAAGGGGATTCGAATAAACGAATTAGGGCTTTCCGGTGAGGATCCTTTTTCAAACCGCTCTAAGATGAGTAATTACAGCAAAGCCGTACTCTTCCTGCACAGCCACCGCGACGAGGTCGTATCTCTGAACCAGATTGAATGGCTGGTGGCTGAGAGTCGCTCAAAGGCAACTCAGCTCCAGATCGTCCCTACCGAGAGCAGGGAGGACATTGCTGAAAAGGCAGGGGATCTCTATTTTGCCGTCATAAAAGACTTTCTTAATAGACGTATGGGGCGAAGACCACGTAGAAGGCGGAAAAAGAAATGATTAGGCCCATGAGCCCCGAATAATTTCCCAATGTTTCTTTGTTAAGGTAGTTATATCAACCTTTGTCGCCATTCCAACAGCAAAGTCTTCATCCCATTTTCGCCGGAATGACAGGCGCTAACACCCAATCGTCATTCCCGCCTGCCTGTGAGTCGCACGCAGACAGGCGAAGGCAGGAATCCAGTGACTGTTACCCAGACTTATTGAGAATTTACCGATGTTGCATCATATGCTCTAATTACTGAAAGGTTTCATTTACAGTCCCTGCAGCCAGATTTAACCGGGCCATGGCCACTTTGAAATCATGGAGCGAGCGGAGGTAATTGTTGCGGGCCTGTTGCAATGCCACCTCTGCATCAAGTAAATTAACAATGGTAAATAGGCCATTCTCATAACGGTTGCGCACGATACGCAATCCCTCATCAGCCTGGGCCACCGCTGCTTTAGCTACTCCAATGCGCTCAAAGGCGCTCTGAGCCTGGAAGAAGGCCTGCCTTGTTTCAACCTTGATGTCCTGTTCCAGTCGCCGCGCCATGGCATGGGTCCGGCGTACATCGGCCATGGCCTCCTTTACCTTTGACTGCTTACCAAAACCGCTGAACAGGTTGAAACGCATGATGGCGCCAACAGTGTAATCGTTGCCCGTCTCACTGAAATCTTCTGAATTGATTTCGTAACTTCCGAGCAGGTACAGGCCGGGCAGGTGTGCTGCCTTGGCTTTTTTTACCTCTTTTTGGGCTATTATTTCCTGAATCCTTATCTGTTCCAGATCAGGTCGATTTTCAAGAGATGTGCTGATCCAGGTCCCAAGACAATCCGGTTTTTCAGACATTCGTTCCAGCGGAGTTTGCAATTGAAATGAACGGTCAATCTCAACACCCATGGCCACATTAAGCATGGCGTTGGCAGCATCAACCTGACTCTGGGCCTGTAGTCGCTCCTGTTTAAGCTCGGCAATGCGTACTTCAGCCCGGAGCAGATCGTTTTTCACCACCAGTCCGCTCTTAAAACGTGAACGTACCATCTTGAAATGGGCCTTGGCCACCTCCAGGGTTTTATGAACCACCATAAGCAAGTTCTCATGGGCAAGAAGGGCATCAGAATAAGATATAACGATATCTACAATGACCTGTTGTCGAATGCGATCTGCTGACAGAGAGAAAGCCTCATGATCCAGCTTGGCCTGGTTTAGCCCGATCCAGTTTTTTCCCCTGTCATAGACAGGCAAATTGACAGAAACCGTGGCTGCGAAATTATCTATCGCGTCAGGATCATTAAATCTTTCCGGGTCAAAGTCCTCTGGAGTTATGATTTCCTGATTAAGCTTGGTGCCAAAGGCCCACATGGGGTTGGTAGTTTGATTGAAAGACTGACTGACATCCACCTGGGGGAAGAAACCGGAACGGGCCTGAGAGACTCTGGCCTTCGAGGCATCTACCTGGGACTGGACCGCTGTTATCCGAATCAAAACCTCCAATTTTAGGCATTGTTAATTTAATATAGCTATGCTATC
>JAGGRV010000418.1 GCA_021159445.1 Deltaproteobacteria bacterium
ATCAAATTCCTCTTCCATGGCCATGACCAGCTCCACAAGGTCCAAAGAATCCGCTCCAAGGTCATCCACAAAGGATGCCTTCGGCACCACCTTTTCCTTGGCAACGCTAAGCTGGCTCGCAATGATATCAAGCATTTTGGTATCTATACTCATTTTTATCCTCCCTATATCCTGTTGGTCCAAAAGGATTAGACTTAATCAACAGTAAAATTTTAATCGCAGAGCAATCCCCCATTTACATGGAGCACTTGTCCGGTGATATATGATGCCTCCTCCGAGGCCAAAAAACCCACTGCATCAGCTACATCCTCAGGGCTTCCCATTCGACCCGCAGGAATTTGGCTTAATAGCTGTTCCTTTACTTTCTCCGGCAATACTGCAGTCATACCTGTTTCAATGAAACCCGGGGCCACAACATTTGCAGTAACCCCTCTTGATGCCACTTCCCTGGCCACGGACTTTGTAAATCCCTCTAAACCAGCCTTGGATGCAGCATAGTTGGCCTGGCCCGGATTCCCCATAGAACCAACTACCGAGCCTATACTGACAATTCGGCCCCATCTCTGCTTGATCATAGCCATAATGACTGCCTGAGTGCAATTAAATGCCCCTTTTAGGTTCACCGACATCACCAGGTCCCAGTCCTTTGCCTTCATTCGGGCAAGTAAGCTGTCCCGGGTAATGCCTGCATTATTAACCAGTATGTGGACCCCGCCATGGTCTTTGATGAGCGATTTAAGGGCCTTGGAACTTGCTTCAGTATCTGCGACATCAAAGGACAGGAAACTGCCGACCCCCCCGGCCCCTGCAATCTCATCCAGGATACCTTGGGCAATTGTCTGATCGCAGACATCGTTTACAAAAATATGGGCTCCGAGGCGGGCAAATTTAAGGCATATGACCCGGCCTATTCCCCTGGATCCCCCGGTTACTACTGCTATTTTCCCTTTAAGTTTCTGTTCGCACGACATATTATGATCCCCGCTCTTTTTGAATTTTCTGGATAAGAAGGGGTAATATCTCCTTGACGTCCCCAACCAGGCCGTAAGTAGTCACGTCAAAAATGGGGGCCTCAGCGTCTTTATTTATTGCCGCTATGATCTCTGACCCTTGCATTCCAACTATATGCTGTATGGCCCCTGATACCCCGCAAGCCATATAGAGCTTGGGAGACACCGTAACACCTGTTTGGCCAATTTGGGTGCGGCCGGCTAGCCACCCCGCATCTACTGCTGCCCTTGTAGCCCCAACCGTACCTCCGAGCAAATCGGCCAATTCCCTGGCCAACTCCACGTTCTTTTTCTGTTCAAATCCCCTTCCTGCTGTCACAATTACATCCGCTTCACTGAGATTAGGACCTTCTGCCTGCTCCTTCACAGACTCAAGTACTTGGACCCGATGACTCAGCAGATCTTCCCCGGGAAGGATGCGGTTTACCTCGCCTTTCCGTCCGGGATCAGGGACATTGGCTCTCATGACATGGGGCCTGACTGTGGCCATTTGGGGCCGGTGCCCAGGGCATACAATAGTTGCAAGGAGATTTCCTCCAAAGGCCGGCCTGGTCTGAAGCAACGCCCTGTCCTCTGCCCGGATATCAAGTCCTGTACAGTCAGCAGTAAGTCCTGTCTCAAGGATCGTGGCGACCCTTGGTATATAGGAACGCCCCATGGCCGTTGCACCGGCTAAAATAATTTCGGGGTTTTCTTTCTTGGCAAGATCTGCAAGTATGTTCCCATAAACCTCGTCGGTGAATGTTGCAAGCTCAGGGTGGTCAACAACCAACACCCTATCCGCTCCATAGAATATCAATTCCTGTGCTTTGGATTCAATTTCATGTCCCATGAGCACTGCGGTAACTTCTGTGTCAAGCTCATCTGCAAGCTCCCTGGACTTCGCCAGGAGCTCAAGTGTCACAGGGGCAAGAACCCCGCTCCTGCACTCCGCAACCACCCATATCCCTTTCCAGGAGCTTAAGTCTGTCGCAAGCAGGCCTTCTTCCACGTGGAGCTCTAATGCCCCTTCAGGGCAGCCATCCACGCAGATACCGCATAGGGTGCAGGCATCCTGATCAACAACGGCCACCTCGTCTTCTACAAAAATAGCCTCAAAAGTGCATGACTTTTCACATTCACCACATCCGGTGCACTTTTCTATATCAACCTTAAGCATTACAGAATTCCCGCTTCTTTGAATCTGGAAACCAGGGCTTCCACCTGTTCCTCTGCTGAGCCCTCAAGCATCTCTCGCCGGGCCTCAAAAGTGGGGACCGACGTAGATACCACCTGAGTCGCTGAGCCTGCCAGCCCGACCATATCAGGCTTTGCTCCGAGCTCCCGGGCATCCCATACAGGAATCTCAGCTTTTCTGGCCCGCATCTTCCCCTTGAGGGAAGGAAGCCTTGGTGTGTTGAGAGAGGCAAGCACTGTCAGAAGGGCAGGCATCTCAAGTTCAAGCATATCATAGCCATCTTCATTGACCCGTCTGAGACGCATTGTCTTTCCATCATCCAGTACATTGAGCGCGTTCACGCATGTCACATAAGGAATGCCGAGCCGGACCGCCAGCCCTGGGCCTACCTGGGCAGTATCACCGTCTATGGCCTGCTTGCCGCAAAGCACAAGATCAACAGGCCCCAGCTTCTCTATTGCCTTTGCCAGTGTATAGGTGGTGGCCAAGGTATCTGCCCCGGCAAAGGCCCGGTCTGACAGAAGGATTCCCTTATCCGCTCCAAGGGACACGGCCTCTTTCAGGGCATTTTCCGCCTGTGGCGGCCCCATGCTCAGTACAGTGACCTCTCCGCCGTAAGTATCTCTCATCTGAAGACCGGCCTCAAGGGCGTGGAAATCAAAGGGATTTATTACTGCCTCTACCCCTTCCCGTACCAGGGTGCCCTTTTCCGTATCAAAACGCACGGTCTTTGCGTCCGGAACCTGTTTTATGCAAATCACTATGTTCATAGC
>JAGGRV010000327.1 GCA_021159445.1 Deltaproteobacteria bacterium
GTTTTTGAATATGAGAAGCTATAGTGCGATTAGGAGGGCTCAAGAAGGCAAAAAAAGTTATTGGCAAAAGCGAATTTTTTTGGGATTTAGCTGAAGAATAGTGGAATAGTGGCAACGTCCCCCAGGTCTGGGGTCAAAAATAAGGAACGGGAGATAAATAAGTTGAACAAAAATTAATAGGATTTTTTGTTGTATTCAAGGCGCGAGGAGCGAGCATAACGGGTTATGTGATCGACGAGCAACGAAGAAGACGGCAAAAAAGACATTAATTTGTTCAAGTTATTTATTGTACGTTCCTAAGCCTTTAGCAGAGAAAACAATCGAAGAAGTGCTCCTCCAGTTTGGGGATAAGCTAAGGGAAGCCCGCAGAAGATATCGGCAATTTGTAAAACAAGGAGTTGATCAGGGGAGTCGGCCTGATTTACAGGGTGGAGGATTGGTTAGAAGTGCAGGGGGCAACAAAGCGAGCCTCCTCGGGCGAAAGAAAGAAGAACGCGAGAAGGGGGATGCAAGGATCCTGGGGAGCGGGGATTTTGTAAATGAAACCCTTGAACAATCGGAGACGCTTCTTGAAAAGAAGTATCTGGCCAAACGCCCCATAGAGGAACTGGTTGAAATTGTGGCTGGGAAATTGGGCCTTAAACCTGAGTTGATATGTTCTGAGAATAGACAAAGACAGTATTCAGAAGCCAGATCCCTGCTTGCTTGGCTGGCTGTTGAAGAAGTTGGGCATCAGGCAGCGGAGGTGGCAAGATTTCTCGGGATCAGCTCAGATGCTCAACTGGAGGTCGCGCGCACCGTATTTCTACCCGACCCCCATTAGTCCCCCATTACAGGCGTTCACACCCAATCGTTATTCCCGCGAAGGCGGAAATCCAGTGACTGTTACTTAGACTTATTGAGATAAGAAGTTACAATTGGTTGGTGTTTCCTGTTCACGGGCCCCTTATAATTTTTTACAACCTGGGATTTAAATTCCCAAACTGTAAAAAATAAGTTGAATTCACTCTTAGATCATATTAATAATAAAACATGATCCCAAGGCAGCTACATCAACACCTGCTGAGAATAGCGGGCATGTTTCCTGTTATTACTTTAACAGGACCAAGGCAGTCAGGGAAAACTACTTTGGTAAAGGCTGTTTTCCCATCGTATGCCTATCTCAACCTGGAAAACCTGGATGACAGGGCCGCAGCCGCGGAGGATCCAAGATTATTTCTCTCCAGGTATAAGAAACATGGTGTCATTATCGATGAGGCGCAAAGAGTCCCTGAGCTTTTTTCCTTTCTACAGGAAATAGTTGATGAATCCGGCATAATGGGGCGATATATTCTCACAGGCTCCCAGAATTTTCTTCTGATGGAACAAATTGCGCAATCTCTGGCCGGCCGGGTTGCTGTTACCAACTTGTTGCAGTTTACTTACAATGAACTTTCTGGAAATGCCGAGCTACGATCTATAGATGATATATTATATACAGGAATGTTTCCGGCAATTTATGACAGGGATATTCCGGCTGAATATTATTATCCAAGCTATCTGCAAACCTATATTGAACGCGATGTCCGCTCTCTCAAAAACATAGGTAATCTGGATCTTTTTCGTCGTTTCCTGCAGCTATGCGCAGGAAGAACGGGCCAGCTTCTTAATCTATCAGCTATTGGCGCCGAGGCCGGAATAGATCACAAGACCGTCCGCTCATGGCTGTCTATCCTTGAAGCCAGCTTTGTCATCTTTTTACTGCCGCCGTATTTTCGTAATTTCAATAAACGGATCGTCAAGAATTCGAAGCTCTACTTCTATGATACCGGAATTGTGTGTTCCCTGTTAGGCCTTAACAGTGCGCAATATATGCGTAGCTTTTACATGCGTGCCAGTCTTTTTGAAAATTATGTAATTGCCGAATACCTGAAAATGGGTCACCACCAGGGGAAAATTCCAAAAATTTATTTTTGGCGCGACAATACCGGCAATGAGATTGATATGCTGATTGACCAGGGTAACGCACTGCATGCGGTGGAAATTAAATCAGGGACAACAATCCAACAGAAATTTTTTCACGGCCTGCGCAAATTTAAAAAATATTCCGGCATCAGCACACAAAACTGTTACTTGGTATATGGCGGAGATAAAACCGTCCAGCGCAAAGACGGGCTGATATTTGACTGGCGCAGCATTTATATGCTGCCGGGACTATGAACCGGTTGCGCTTTTTGAATCTGTCCGTGCCAGAAAAATTATGATGTCCTCCGGTCCATTCACATAATGGAGCCTGGAAATGAAAGAATAATGAGCTTTAAGTTCATTTATTAGAAACAGCATAGATCCACGCAATCTCGCGGGCCATCAAGCGAGGGGGAAAATTTGTAGAAGAGAATGATGTAAGCTATTAAACTAACTCCGTCCCCGTTCCACGTCCCACAAACCGTCCCTTTTGAACTTTTTTAGACAGGATTAACAGGATGATCAGGATATTTTTTGCCTTTCCAAAAGAAAGGCCAAAATCGTCATTCCTCTTTGATTGAGTCAGCATAGCTCATACAGACAAATGTTTGAATTACCTCCGCCAAAGGCGGACTATTCTTCATCACTTTCGTCCCCGTCCGCCTCGCCTGAGTGGCTCGCGATGGCGGGCAGGCGGAAAGTTATGAAAACGAAAAACTAATTAATCCTGTAAAATCCTGTAAATCCTGTCAAAAAATATGTAGAGGGAAAGGGGACATCCTATGTTCCCCCTGTCAAGCAAAAAAATTTCTTTTTTAAAAACAGCTAGTTAAATATTTAGATGCCTATAAAGCGCAGGTTCCCTATTGAGCCTGTAACAGCTCTTGCAAAAGGTCCGACGGAATTCTCACCTATAGCGAATCCTGAATCTAATCGTTATCAGTATCCGGCGTGCTCTATTTCAAGCCGCCTATCATCCCTTATCCAGATTCCAGAATTCAGTGAGAGGCCCAG
>JAGGRV010000280.1 GCA_021159445.1 Deltaproteobacteria bacterium
TAACGTAATGTCTTGATTTTTCAAAGCTAAACGCTAATGGCTAACAGCTAATCGCTCAATTTAGATCATACTATCATGTTCAATGATCATTGAACCATCATTTGTATCTGTACGGTAAGCGTATGAAGTAAGATAATGCTTAATTCTCTCAGTCTTGTTGAACTGATCGAGTATTTGTTTAGGAAAACTACTGGGGTAAACCAGCAGGTACCCCCTCCACTAACTATTTCGGATTCCCAGTAAAGATCGCCATTTTCTTTCCCCTCTATGCACTATCCTCCTTCCAGATTTTAATAATCCTGTCTGCGACTTGCTCTGGAGTTAATTCGTCTGTATCAATTTCGTATTGAGCAGCGCTTTTGTATTTTGGAATCCTTCGCTCTAAGACTTCTGTTACCTCTTCAGTAAAGGTTTCCCCAGCAGTCAAGGCAGGCCGTTCAGTGCCTCCTTGAATTCGCGAAACGATTCTATCCACTGAGGCCTTCAACCAAAATATGCGGGAGTCTGTTTTTAGTGCCTCAATATTTTCAGGCCTTTCAATAACCCCGCCACCGGTATCAATCACAATATTATCAAATCCTGAGAATTTCCGGGCCTCTTCAGACTCTATATCGCGAAATTTCTGCCAACCATGTTTCTTCACAATTTCCGGAATTGACATGCCTGCCCTTTTAACTATTTCCGCATCCATACCAATACACTGCATATGGAGACGCGCGGCGAGGAGTTCTCCCACCGCACTTTTCCCGGTTCCACGATAACCGATCAGTACTATATTCATGATCCCAATCGCTCCATTACTACCCGGCGCATGACCTCGGCAGGTGCATCAACGCCTGCAAAACGCTCAAATTGCAAGACTGCCTGGTTAATAAACATATTGACTCCGGAAATTACTTTAAGACCGCGAGACTTGGCCTCGGCAAGAAGCTTGGTTTCAAGGGGCGTATATACAACATCAAAGATAACCTGCTCAGGTCGAAAAAAATCGGCAGGAATCAGGGAAGCATCTTCGTTTGGACGCATGCCGACAGGCGTACAGTGGATAATTATATCAGCATTCTCCATCGCTCCGGCAAGAGAGTTCTCAGTCAGTAACTCAGATTTGATAAAAGCATCCGTGCCGGCCCTTAAATCAGCCGTCAATTGCTGAAGCATAATCTCGTTAACGTCCAAAATTGACAGTTCCCCCAGCTTGGCATTCCGTGCGAGGGTAAAGGAAATCGCCCGCGCCACACCGCCTGAGCCCAACATTAAGATTTTTTCCCCGTCAATATTTACTCCTGCATCAATAATGGCCTTTAACGCACCTGGCCCATCCGTGCCAAACCCAAGCAATTTGCCCTGTTCATTAATAACCGTATTAATTGAACCGATCGAACGATCTACCTCTGCTATTTCATCCATATATTTCATTGCTTCAATTTTATGCGGAATAGTGACACTCATGCCTCGGAAGTTATTTAACGCCCGCATACCTGCCAATGCGTTTTTTACATCCTCGACCCGGCAAGCCACATAAACGAAATCCAGATCCAGTTCCACGAAAGCGGCATTGTGAATGGCCGGTGAAAGACTGTGCGCAATCGGATTACCAATAACAGCGCAAATCTGGGTGCTGGGGCTGATTGATCTAATATCTTTCATCAAAACCTCCCTAGGGATATTTGTAAAGGTTCGGGGGAATTTGTCCTTTTGCTTCTTTTCTGTGTTGCGTCAAGGCTTACATAACTCGTTATGCGTGCCTTAACGCACCTTGAAAACAAACAAAATTACGGCGCAATCTGTACAACTTATTTTTACTTGTCTCCTAAATGGATTTTTGTCTATTACGTCGGCTAAGGGATTTGGCAACCGCAGAAGGTGATACACCCAGTTGACGGCCTGTTTCAGTTAGCGAAAGTCCACATTCTTCTACAAGCTTCTCAGCTAATTGTGACCTGATCATCGAAATATTCTGCCGCCTGCTTCCTGATTTTAGTGCCTCGACACTAACATTCTCCTTTTTACACACTTCCTCAACCAACGCCACAGCTTTTTGCAAACGCTCTAAGGCGGGGAGCTGCACTTTTCTCCTTTTATCTGATTGTTGGATAAGCTGTTCCACAAATTTCCCACTACCTAAAATCCGCTCATCTGACTTTTCACGCACTCCAAGCCGACGCATCGCCTTGACCGCTGGCCAGCCCCCACAGGATTTTATCAGACCGCCTCCAACCAAATCAGAACGATGACCCTGATCAATGCCGTCTTTCACAAACCGGCGATATGCCTTTTTTGCCTTATCCTCCTTCACCCCAAACCATTTAAGTACATAATCCCGATCCTGCCAGTCGCCCTTTAGTCTGCCCATCAACACCGAATGACCACACCAGCGATATCGGTCCAACTTGGCAAGAGATTCCACCAGCTTCGCTCGCAATGGATTCAGATGAATATATCTGACCAATTCCTTGAAATAGGGATCTTCCTCACATACGATAGATTTGTAACGATTCTGGAATAGATGTCCATGCTTGTGGTGACGGCGGTTATAGGAAATAGCATAGCCGGATAAAAGCCGTCGCATATACCCGGATAAACCAGATGGGCCGCTACGCAAAAGTATATGTGCATGGTTGCTCATTAGCGCCCAGGCATAAACAGCCGTTCCGGTTTCCGAGGCGATCGTTCCCATGCGAGAGACAAAATCTCGCCTGTCTTTATCATCAGTTACGATCTTTCTTCGTTCAATGCCCCTGACAATGACATGATGTAGGGTTCCTGGTATATCCAGCCTGGCTTGTCTTGGCATGATTCACCTCTTTAGTATGTGACTTCTGTATCCATATCAGAATATATCTAATTAGTAAGGGATGTCCCATATATCATAAAGCCTAATCCTCAAATACGGGTCCTTAGGAACGTACAATAAATAACTTGAACAAATTAATGTCTTTTTTGCCGTCTT
>JAGGRV010000009.1 GCA_021159445.1 Deltaproteobacteria bacterium
AGAAGACGGCAAAAAAGACATTAATTTGTTCAAGTTATTTATTGTACGTTCCTAAGATACTAATTACAATTGTAAGAAATTGCTAAGCTACCGAGTGATCTCGTCAAAATCCATCCTGCTTACAACTTTTCTCTTTCTATTTGTTTTTATCCTGACACCCTGTTCTTTATTCCCAAGAATTAAAACTACTGTATCATTGGCGGAGAACCGGCCTGACCCAAAAATCTATGAATTTACAGTATCAAACTCCCGGGATAAGCTCCTGGCTTACTTTTCCCTCAAAAACGGGTGTCCCCCGTATGTGCAAATTGCATTAGAAAGCGGGATTACAGTACGCTATATCTACGAAGTAGAACTACAGGCACCCCGTTTTCTGATTAAAAAAAGCCTTTCCCGACGTTTTATATTAAGAACACTTACCTATGACAATCTCAAAGGGGAGTACAGGGTTTCATTTGGTCCGGATGCCCCCAGGGTAGTCAGTGTGAGGACCTTAGAAGAAGCAAGAACGCTTGCTTTTGAGATTAACGACGTCTCGATAATTTCTTTGTCCGATCTGCCCAGGGGAAAGACCTATACATTGCGGGTACGGGTGAAGATGGAAGAAACAACGTCGTTTTTACCTTTTAAAGGCCTTTTGGACTTGTTTTCCTCGTGGGGTTGCCAAACTGAATGGTATGAAATCAGCTTTAACTACTAGCGAAGCTAGAAAACGAAGAGTCGAACGAATCATCATGATAGCGGCAGGGATTCTTATTGCCCTGCTGTCCTTGGCCGAGTATCATCTGATCTCAGGTTTCAGTCCACTATCGACAAGTAACAATGTACTCATCTTTGCAGTAATCAACCTTAATATTCTCCTTGTCCTGCTTCTGGGTTTCCTCGTAGTACGTAATCTGGTCAAACTGGTATTCGAAGACAGAAAAAACTTACCGGGAGCCAAGCTCAGGACAAAACTCGTAATAGCCTTTGTAACTCTATCTCTTATTCCTACAATAGTGCTCTTTTTGGTCTCCTTCCAGTTTCTCAGGACCAGTATTGGATACTGGTTCAATGTTAAGGTGGAAAGGTCCCTTGATAATGCTCTGACAATAGGCAAAACATATTACGAAGGCCAGGTTACCGAGTTGGAGCACCTGTCTCAAGATATGGGGAGGCTCCTGAGCCTGAGATGTATCGAAGAGGATGATACAATAAACAGGGTATGCATAGAACAGCTAGTGAATCCAGCACCAATATTACCTGGTGTTCAAGGTTCCGGCAGTGCAATCCCCTTTAATTTCATAGAAGTAATAAATTCATCCCATAAAGAGCTTTTTGTTAAGATATTGCTACCGCTTGTAGATATGCCACCAAGTATTCCTCCCTCTGTGCTGGATCAGGTCTTTGAAGGCAAGGACTCACTAATGCACAGTGTCTCTCTGGAGGGCGGCGAACTCATCCGGATCTTGCGCCCCTTAAAAAATGCAGATAACAGTATTCAGGCCGTATTGGTTTTGGGACACTTGATGCCCCAGGATATGAGTTACCTGCTAGATGATATTCGCTCAGGTTATGAAGACTATCGACAGTTGCGGCTGTTTCAGAACCCAATTAAGGGTTCTCTGCTAATTACCCTTTGCCTGATTACTTTCCTGATTATTTTTGTTTCCATATGGTTTGGATTCCGTCTTGCCAAGAGCATTACAGAGCCTGTTAAAATGCTTGCTGAAGCTACCCACCGTGTAGCAATGGGAGACCTGGATTTTAGCCTTGAAGCTAAAGGTAAGGATGAACTCAGTTCTCTGGTGCTGGCATTTAATATAATGACCCAGGACATCAGGGAAGCCAGACGAAGGACTGAAGAGACTTCAAGACAGTTGCGAAAGAGCTACGGCGAACTGGAACACCGCCGACGCTATATTGAGATTATCCTACAGAACGTAACAGCAGGAGTAATATCCATAGACAGACAGGGTTTCGTCACTCTAATGAACAAGTCAGCTGCGAGCATTCTGAATATGTCCTCGGAACAGGTAATCGGGAAGCCATATCTTCAGCTCCTGACAAAGGATCAGGCCAAGGAATTTGAGGAAATCAGGCAGGAACTCAGCCTTTCTCCAAAAGGTACGCTTCAGCGTCCGATTCGCATTGAAATAAAAGAAAAGACCCTTTCTCTCCTGGCAAGCTTTACCATATTGAGAGACCAGGATGAGAGATCTCTCGGAGTAGTCATAGTCTTTGACGACCTGACAGAGCTTGAGAAGATTCAGCGTCTCGCTGCTTGGCGCGAGGTAGCCAGACGCATCGCACATGAGGTCAAAAATCCCCTGACCCCTATACAGCTCTCAGCACAAAGGCTGCGCAAGAAATATCTTGATAAGCTGGATGACGAAGCCAGGGTTGTTTTTGACAAATGCACAAATGTAATCATAAGCCAGGCAAAAGAACTTAAACACCTCGTAGATGAGTTTTCTAACTTTGCCAGGATGCCGGCCCCCAGACTTCGATCCACGAGGCTGGACGGTTTGGCAGATGACGTACTTGCAATTTACAGGGCTGGACATCCAAATATTGAATTTAAATTGGACGTACCGGAAGGGTTGCCGGATGCCTTGTTGGACCCTGACCAGATAAAGAGGGCCCTTATTAACCTTCTGGACAATGCAGTAGTCTCCATGCCTGATGGTGGTAAAATAAACATTCAGATAACATATAACACTGCCGGGAATGAAATATGTCTCAGTGTATCCGATACAGGACCGGGTATTTCCCCTAAGGACCTCCCAAGGCTCTTTGAACCCTATTTTTCTAAAAGAAAGGGGGGCACAGGCCTTGGACTTGCTATTGTAAACTCTATTGTAGCGGACCATAATGGACGCATACTGGTGGAAAATAATATTCCCAGCGGGGCTAAATTTGTATTGATTTTTCCTATTACTTGAATTGAGCGGGTAGAACAATTT
>JAGGRV010000481.1 GCA_021159445.1 Deltaproteobacteria bacterium
TTTCAATGATTTCAGCTACTTTAATAATGCCGTCATGATTTCTTGTGATCTCTGACACATCTACAACTGTCTGGAATATAAAAGCATCGGGGATGTCATCTCGTTTTTTGCGTTCTCGAAATGGCAGTTCACCTGCAAAATAAGCTTCACCAACTTTCGAACCATGGTGGTTTTCGATTAGATGACATTTGGCATGAATACTATCACTCCAAGCGGAAAATTCATCAGCAAGCCAACTCGTTATGATTGATTGTAGTGGCTTAACTGCTTCAAGCTGGCTTGTGACGATATTTTTGATTTCACCGGAAAGTGGTTTATTCATAAGTTTAGCTAGGTGCTTTTTAAGCCCTCCTAGATGCTCAAGGTACTCCTTTTCACGTTGCGTCAGCAATTCGTTTTTGACAAAGTAGGGTATATGAAGTGTCAATTCACCGGAAGCTCCGAGCCTGGAAAGCGCCTGAAACGCCGCTGATTTTCTCTGAGGATCTTGTCGGAAGATACAGGAATCAAGTAATATGTGCATCATATAGATTCACCATCAAAGCAGCAAGTTATTCTATGATTTCTGGATAACTCAACGGCTTGAGAAAGTCTTCATGCCTCCAAGCCGCAACGAACTCTCCGCTCTGAGATACCCGTTGGGTCCTGATCCCTCACAACTCACTTAACATACTCTATATGTCAGGAAAAAAGACTTAACAAGCCTTTTTGATATCTTGGGTTGCCTTTCTGTATATCATACGATATTTGTAAAGTTAGGAACGGGAGATAAATAAGTTGAACAAAAATTAATAGGATTTTTTGTTGTATTCAAGGCGCGAGGAGCGAGCATAACGGGTTATGTGATCGACGAGCAACGAAGAAGACGGCAAAAAAGACATTAATTTGTTCAAGTTATTTATTGTACGTTCCTTATCACGATATGGAGAACTTGACTTGCTTTAGTATCCCTCCAGCGTTGCAGGCACAGTTTGAGGAATGTCTAAGGGCAAAAAGCCCGCTGGATTTTTGATATATATGCACATCCTTTCAGACCCTAATTATCCAACCTTGCAAAGCCGCCTGCTGTAAGGACAGGTTCTGCAATAGCCAAAATCAGAAGGATCATGGGCAAAGGGAGTTTCAGGATCCAATATCTCATCAATAATAGCCTTCAAGGCCTGGACATATATGCCTTTTACGATTTTATCCCGGCTGTCATCCTGTTTAAACAAGATGGTCTGAAGGGCATTTAATTTGCTTGAGTCGGCAAGACCCCTCAGCCCATACAGGGCCGCATTCATCCCGGACCATCCGGACCCGAGGCCATAGTGTTGGTCACACAGGAGCAAATACATGGGCAACTGGAAGGAGACTATCTCCTGTTTAATTGCCTCTCTGTCTGAAATTTTGGAGGTAACTGTTGCCCTGGGCAATTTTATTTTACTGCCGGTCTTGTAATCTATAACCCAGACAAGACCCTTCTTGTCCTTTTCTACCCTGTCAAGCACTCCTTTAATCCTGACCTTGCGACCAGATTCCTCAAGGTTGAAATCCATTTTGCAAGGGACCTCAAGGCCCATCAACAGGTGACCCTGTGCGTGTTCTCTCTCAAGCCGCAGGAAATTTTTGAGACGATAGAGCAGGACCTCCCTGAAGAGTCTTACACCTCCGCTCCATTCCGCCCTTGGCCCAAAAATCCCCTCAAGTGCCATGTCAGACTTTGTCACGAGGTCATTATCACAATCAGCCTCGAACTGGATCACCTTGTTCAGCCAAGGCAGATAAAACTCCCTTAGTATGTTATGCACCAGGTTACCCACCAAAAGGGGGTCGATCTCATCTCTATCTATGGTATCCGGGACATCCAATCCCAGGATATACTTTGCGTAAAATCTGAAAGGGCACGAGAGATAGGTATCAAGGGCGGTTGCCGAAAAGGTGAATGACGAGAGAAAATCAATGATTTGAGGAGTTTTCTTCACAGGGAAAGCAGAGGGAATCCTGGGCCTTGGGACCATAACCGGGCTGTGAATGGGAATTACGCCCCGACGGCCTGCCTGCTTTTCAGCTTCCCATATAAGTTCCTCAATAAACCGGCTTTTTACCTGGCCCTTGTCTTCAGAAAAGAATAAGTGGACCTCCTCGGCTCCTGCCAGCAGCCTTTGAAAATGGTACCGGCTGATCTCAACTGCCTGTTTCTTATCAGGAAGGCCAAGATGCCTCCGAAGATCCGGAGGCAGGATAGGATCCGGCCTGGTTTCAGGGGGAAGCACACCCTCGTTAACATCAAAAATCATCACACGCTGAAAATTAAGGCACCTTGTCTCCAAAAAACCCAGTATCTGAAAGCCCTCTAAGGGGATCCCCTGGAATGGAATCCTGGTCTGCCGCACCAGGTGACCAAACAGTGAGTGAAGACCAGGGACTGAAGCAGTCTCCTCGGCGACAGGGCCGGCTTCAAGTTCTTCCAGAAGCCCCACCATGGCCGTCATAAATTCACCGGTGAGTGGATAACCGGTAGCTGTCCCATACTCCACTGTCCACTCAAGCAGTCTCTTAAGGACCGTAGCGAGTTCACCCACTTTCTTCAGCCCCTCAAAGGCCCTGAAACACATCTGGTGAACAAGGGACAAAAAATGAGAAGCGGGGAAATCCTCCTCATCCAGGTGAGCGATTGCCTTTTCAAGCTCATCAAGCCTTACAAAGCTTCTCTTTTCCCTGACCAGCCAAACTTCAAGAAAATGGACCACAGACCTAAGGGACGGAATGGTTGATTGGTTGATTTGGTGATTGGAGGTTAAGGGGCTGTGTAATTGAATATTTTTAATGTATGGGTGCCTGAGTACAGCCAGGTAATGAGGAGCGTAGTACTTAGCGTCTACCCTTCCCTCCTGTGCCTCAAATATGGAGTCAAGGAGTTGGGCAAGTGCTGTCCGTTCAAGTGGATAGCCCATGGATAT
>JAGGRV010000588.1 GCA_021159445.1 Deltaproteobacteria bacterium
TAGCTATATTTCTTCCTCTACAGGTTCATGTTGGCTTAAAATGTAAAGGCCATGCACAGGAAAGGGGAGGGTATAGTTGGGGATCTCTTCAAAGCGGATGCAGCCGATATCATCATCTTCCGGGATTTCAGACAGAGGAATAAGCCCCATAGGAATGGGGAAGTCCAGGGGCCTTGAATTTATTGCAGACAGTCTGGAAACATACCGTTTCTTTATATAGTCCAATATGATGTCTCTTTCCTCAAGGGTG
The DNA here is from genome assembly GCA_021159445.1 of Deltaproteobacteria bacterium. GTDB lineage: Bacteria > Desulfobacterota > Dissulfuribacteria > Dissulfuribacterales > UBA3076 > UBA3076. Next base: position 251 of record JAGGRV010000588.1, read on the forward strand.
AATGATTCTAAAAGGACCTTGCGACTGCTTACGGGATCAGCAGGTGCATTTCTGTCTATCGGGTCTCCCAAAAGTTTTATCCAATCGTAAGATCGGGCTTCCTTCTCATCCCAATCCGGGCGGAAAAGATGTACCTCTACATATTTATACCCCTTAAATTTTTTTATGATTAAGGAGATCATATATCCCTTTTTTACCGGCAATTCATTCTGGGAAGTGATGATATTAAGTCTCATTTTTTTCTCCTGTGATTTTTTACGCTATTTTTCTTCCTCTTCTTTTTGCATGAAGAGTTTGGCCTCTTCAGCAAGTTTTCTCAGCTTGTTATTCACTTTCGCAAATACTGAATCTTCCGGATAGCGTCCATCAGGTCCGGGTGTCCCGGCAGGTTGGCCTGTCAGTATCTCCAGGCCTTCTTCCACCTTGGATATGGCCCAGATCCGGAACTTACCCTGCTTTACGGCCTCTATCACTTCTGGTTTGAGCATCAGGTCTTTGACGTTGGCCTCCGGAATTATTACTCCCTGCTCTCCGGTCAAGTTCCTTGCCTTGCAGATGTCAAAGAAACCCTCGATTTTTCTGGTGACACCCCCTACCGGCAGGATTTCTCCCTTCTGGCTGACAGCCCCGGTTACGGCAATTCCCTGGTCAATCGGCACATCAGAGAGCGCTGACAACAGGGCAAACAGCTCTGCACCGGAGGCGGAATCTCCATCGACCATGCCGTAGCTCTGCTCAAAGCATATGGAAGCGGCGAGGCTTAATGGGCGGTTTGCCGAAAAGCAGGCCTTTAGATACCCGGCCAGTATCATTACGCCCTTGGTGTGAATGCTGCCGCTGAGATCAGCCTCCCTTTCCAGGTTTACAACACCTTCTTTGCCGAGAGCTATATTCACCGTGATTCTGGAGGGTCTGCCAAACATATAGTCACCAAGGTCATAGATGGACAGCCCATTTACCTGGCCCACGGCCTTGCCTGTTGTTGCCACCTTAAGGATATCTTTTTTGAGCATTTCATGCAGATGGTCCTCATACAGGCTGCACCTATACGCCTTTTCATCAATTGCCTTTTGGATATGCTTATCCTCGATAAGTTCGCTGTTTTCAGATCTCGCCCAGAAATCCGCTTCTCGCAACAAATCCGCAATATCCGATATTTTTAGACTGAGCTTTTCCTGGGATCCTGCCAGCTCAGAGCTGAACTCTATTAGACTTGCAACTCCGCTCATGTGCATGTCTCTGAGATTTTCCCGTTCTATAAGGGCCTTGGTTGAGCGCATGAATTGCCCCAGCCTCTCTTCGTTCCTGTCAACATGGACGTCAAGGTGGGCCTTGACTTTGAAAAGTTCTTTGAAGTCTTCGTCGTAGTTATAAAGTAGTTGATAGATGAACGGATTTCCCATAAGTACTATCTTTATACGCAAAGGGATTGGTTCGGGTTTCAGCGCCTTGGTTGTGAATAATCCGAACTGTTCTCCAGGGTCTTCTATCTCAATTTTTCTATTTCTTAATGCCCTTTTCAGGGCTTCATATGAAAAAGGCCATTTTAAGAGATCAAGGGCCTTTATGAGCAGATAGCCGCCGTTTGCACGGTGAATTGCGCCTGACTTGATCATGGTAAAATCCGTGAAAAGGGCACCGAACTGGGCCTTACGCTCAACAACACCAAACAGGTTTGGATAGCTCGGGTTGCTTTCTATAATAACAGGGGCCCCCTTGGTCTCTGAATTGTCAACCAGTATATTTACTTCGTACCGGGTAAAGGACGGACCAGCTCCTGGAAATGGAAAGGGCAAAGCCTGAGTAGCCTCGCTTTTAGGGCGGAAGTCATTCATGTGCCGAACCACGTCGTCTCTTACATCAGCGAAGTAGTCCCGGAGTATTTTGATAGATTCATATTTTTTCTTCAGGGGTTCCAGTAAGGTGTCAACTGTCTGCCCGACAACCTCCTGATCCAGCTCTTTCAGCTTCCGGCGCACTGACTGTTCCGACTGTTGAATGCGCCTCATGGCATCTCCCATATCCTTGTGGAATTCTTCACTCTTGGCCTTGAGCTCTTTCCGCTCCTCTTCAGACATCTTTGACAGATCCTCAGGAGTGAGAGCCGTACCGTCTTCCTTTGCCGGAACTACCATCATGACTGACTGATCTGACTGCAGTAAAAAGCCCTTTTCGCGCACCTTGTTATCCAGCTTTTGAAATACATTTTTCCGGTCTTTATTGAATGCCTTTATCACTTCTTCCTTCCGGGAAATATACGTCTCGGCTTCAAAGACCTTAGGTATTTGGAGCCTCAGTTCATCCAGTAAGTCTGCCATGTCCTTCTTGAATTCCCGGCCCTTGCCCTCCTGAAGCTCCACTCCGGAAGGTTTATCCGGGTTACGGAAGTTGTAGACATAACACCAGTCAGAAGGCAGAGGGTGTGTGTCTTTGGCTACTTCCTCTACATAAGACCGGGCCAGTTCGGAAAGTCCTGTTTCATTGATCCCTGCAACATATATGTTGAAATCAGGATGTTCCATTCTCAGGCCAAAAGTAAGGGCTTGGATGGCTCTTTCCTGGGCCACTAAAGGCCTTTCCTCAGTCTCAAGCCGGCTCAGTTGTTGAAAACCCAGGCTTTGAGGATCTATGCTCAGACGAAGTTTTTCCGGATCTAGTGGTACGATGGTAGTCATT
>JAGGRV010000410.1 GCA_021159445.1 Deltaproteobacteria bacterium
ATATCAAACATCATCACATTTCAGTGCAATAAGAGCTTAACCTCGCTGTAACTCTTTATAATTGTAAATTATAGTTTAAAACTTTACCATCATTCCAGTTGAAAAGTTTACCAGAAATGTTCAACCTCTCCAGTAACAAAATAACTGGAGGTAACAAAGGAGTGATGACATTGAACAACAAACAAGAGATGATACTGCGGTATTACCGGGATAAGCAATCCATTCGATATATCAGTCGAGAGACTGGTATTTCCCGTCCGACAGTAAAGAAGTACGTCTGTGATTATGAATCTGCTCTGGAAAAAGCCGGTATCCACAAGACGTCACCGGAAATTATTTCAGAGATTTCATCCACGCCGACGTATGACAGCAGCAATCGCAGACTTCGGCTGTTAACGCCGGAAATCGAGGTTTTAATCCATGGATTCCTCACAGAGAACCATAAGAAGCGGCTTATGGGGCAGCAGAAGCAGCAGATGAAGCGTATTGACATTCACGAAGCCCTGCTGTCAGCAGGCCACAAGATCAGCTACAGTACCGTTTGTGAATGGATTAAGCGGATTGAACCCGTTCTAAAAGAGACCTATATCCGGCAGCGATACAAGCCTGGCGAAGAGACGGAATTTGACTGGGGTAAGGTCAAGCTCTATATAGGCGGTCAATTACGGACCCTGCCGATGGCAGTCTTCACCAGCGCCTATTCCAATTACCGCTATGCAGTGGTTTTGCCAAAAGAAGACATGGCCTGTTTCATCGAAGCGCACATCAGATATATAACCCATACCGGCGGCGTCTATAAACGATTTGTTTATGATAATTTGAAGACTGCGGTTAAGCGATTTGTTGGATTGAACGACAGAGAACTGACTGATGATTTTCTTAAGATGTCTCTCTATTACTGTTTTGGAAGCCGTTTTTGCAATGTGGCCAGGGGTAATGAAAAAGGTCATGTGGAACGTAGTGTTGAATATGTCCGCCGCAAAGCCTTTTGTCGCCATGACGAGTTTGGCGATCTGGATCAGGTCAACGCCCATTTAAACGATGTGCTGAATGATTTGAACCAGCGGGAATTGTCAGGCAGAGACTGTTCATCACTGGATTTGCATCAGGAGGAATTGCCCTTACTAAAAGCAGCGCCGGCTGCCTATGAATACGCTGAATGCGATTATTACCGGGTTGATAAATACGCCACAGTATCAGTAAAAACCAATCATTATTCTGTGCCTGAATACCTGAATAGAAAGAAGGTGTTTGTAAAGATATTTGCCACCCGGATATTAATTTACGATGACAGAAAAGTTGTTGCTGCTCACCAGCGAAATTATGGCGCTGGCCAATGGATTATTGAGATTAATCATTATCTGAAGACGCTCTCCCGTAAACCCGGCGCTTTATCCGGCAGTGAGGCCTTAAACCAAAGCAATCCTGAAATCCGTAATATCTATGAGCAATATTTTGTGGAAAAGCCCCGGGATTTTGTAGAACTTCTTCAATATATCAATGAAACAGCAATTACGATGGATAGCATTGAAGCCGCGATCAGTAAACTGCGTCAATTGCATACTGAAATTACATTTGATAAAATCAAAGCGGTTCTGACGTCAAAAACGGATAAAACCAGCGCTTGTTCTGTACCGGATAAGGTTGACGTCATTGCCATATTCTGCCAACAACAATTGCAGGCTCTGTCCGGGCTCATTCCGGATCAGAACCAATTTAAATCCGGAGGGCTGAACTCATGAAACAACATACACAAATCGCAGAACTGACCAAAGCTTTGCGCCTGCCGGCTATCCGTCGTGATTATGCTCGTTTTATTGATGAAGCCAACCGCGATAATATGGATTACGCTGCTTTTTTGACTTTGCTATTGAATGCGGAACACGAGCAGCGCATCAAAAATTGCAGACTATCACGAATCCGTCAGGCAAAATTTCCTTATAAAAAACACCTCGAAGATCTGGATATTAATCATCTGCCGGAAAACGCCCGCAGTAAATTAGCTGCTTTGAAATCTCTTCAATTTATTGAGAATAAACAGAATGTTATTCTGGCCGGGAATCCCGGTACGGGTAAAACTCATTTGGCCATTGGCCTGGGCATCAAAGCCTGTCTGGAAGGATACAAGGTCTTGTTTGCCAATGTGGCCTCTTTGATTACACAACTCAAAGAGAGTCGTTCTGAAAGAGTCCTGCGCAGGATGGAAAACAACTTTGAAAAGTATGACCTGGTAATCTGTGATGAGTTTGGCTATATCTCTTTTGACAAAGAGGGAGCAGAACTATTATTCTCTCTCCTGTCTTTGAGAAGCGAGCGGCGATCAACCATTATTACGACCAATCTTGTCTTTGACCGCTGGCAGGAATTATTTGGTGACCCCGTATTAACCGCTGCATTGGTTGACCGGTTGACCCATAAAGCCTGGATTATTAATATGAATGGCCAATCTTACAGAGCCACTGAAACTGAAAAATGGATGAAAAATAACTAATGATAGGTGGTAAACTTTTAAACTGGATTTTTCTAACTTTGTGGTAAACTTTTCAGTTGGAATTTACAAATGCCCTGCCACGTCCATCCATGCTGATCCGTATATTGTTTTTTATTAGCAGACTTGTAAATGGATTACTGGTAAATTGATATCCCTGATCGGTATTGAATATTTCCGGGTTAGCAATTCGCAGGGCTTGCTCTAAAGCTTCCAGACAAAAATGAACGTCCAAAGTATTGGACAATTCCCAGGAAAGCACATAACGGCTGAACCAGTCCATAATGGCTATCAGATATAAAAATCCACGATTCATCCGAACATAAGTAATATCAGCGCACCAGACCTGATTGGGATAACTTATCAGTAAATCCCGCAATAAATAGGGGTAAATCCGATGACTATCATCTTTAACACTAAGG
>JAGGRV010000475.1 GCA_021159445.1 Deltaproteobacteria bacterium
AAGAACATAATGCACTGGATACAAAATTCCAAAATCTTATTCGAGAAAAAATGCTGCCCCAGAGACGACTACCTGAAGAACTTCTGCTAAAGGCTGATAACTATTGGAAAAGCTTTGCGGAGGCTGCGCTGTCATCCGGACTTCCGGTTCCTGATGATCTACATATAATAAATACGGCGAAACAGGTGTGGGCCTTTAGTGAATTTGTCGCAAAAAACTGCGTCAAGGAACCAGGGCTGCTGTTAGATCTGTTAGAAAGTGGTGATCTTATAAATTCCTATACGAACGGTAACTATGACCAAATAGTCAACAATTCAGTTAAAGAAGCCCAAGACCATAAACAACTCGGAATAATTCTGCGCCGGCTGAGAACGCGGGAGATGGTCAGGATAGCATGGAGAGACCTTGCCCAATGGACAGATCTCAAAGAGACCATGGAGGACCTTTCATCCCTGGCAGAGGCATGTCTAAGGGGTGCTCTCAGCCTCCTCCATCCCTGGCAATGTCAGGAACTTGGGTATCCTGCAGACAAGGCAGGCAACCCACAATCCCTGGTTATCCTCGGGATGGGCAAACTCGGTGCCGGAGAACTCAACTTTTCGTCGGACATCGACCTGATATTTGCGTATCCTGAGTCCGGACATACTAAAGACGGCCCAAAATCCGTCACTAACGAAGAATTTTTTGCCAGGCTTTGCCGCAAATTGATAAGTGTTATAGGCACGGTTACTGCCGGGGGTATTGTGTTTCGTGTGGACACAAGACTCAGGCCATATGGGGAAAATGGACCCCTGGTCCTGAGCTTCGATGCCATGGAAGAATATTATCAAAGCCAAGGGAGGGAGTGGGAACGATATGCAATGGTCAAGGCCCGCCCAGTTGCCGGTGGCACTGATGGAGACACGCTGCTTGAAACATTAAGGCCCTTTGTATATCGCCGTTACCTGGACTACGGGGCTTTTGATTCCTTAAGGGAAATGAAACAATTAATAGAGCAGGAAACGTATAAGAAAGGCATTAAAGACGACATAAAGCTGGGTGCAGGAGGGATACGCGAGATCGAGTTTATAGGCCAGACCTTTCAACTCATCCGGGGTGGCAGAATACCCGAATTGCGCGAAAGGAGCATTCTTCGGGTCCTGGAACTCCTGGCTGTCCATAACTTTCTGCCCAAAGATGCATGCCGGAAATTAAAAGATGCATACATATTCCTGCGCAACACTGAACACCGCTTGCAGGAATATGCTGACCAACAGACACACAAGCTGCCCTTTGAGCCCCTTTCTCAGACCCGCCTCGCACTTTCTATGGGTTTTCAGACCTGGAAAGAATATACAGATACGCTCCGCGGGCACATGGACACAGTCCACTATCACTTTAAGGGACTTTTCTCCAAAGAAGATGCCCAAAATAAAGACTCAGCGAAACAGCTCCTATCCGGCATTTGGTTTGGAACAGTCGACAAAGACCGTGCTGTACAAGCCCTTCAGTCAATGGGTTTTCATAAAACCAATGAGATTTTGAACTTTCTCCACGGCCTTAAGGACTCCAGGACGAGCTTGAGCCTCAGTTCGTCAGGACGAGACCGGCTGGACCGGCTGGTCCCTCTTGTACTCAAGGAAGCCGCGGTGGCAGACCAACCGGACCTTGCTCTCAAAAGGACACTTGACCTTATAGAATCAATTGAGAGGAGGACCTGTTACCTCTCTCTTCTCCTGGAAAATCCTAATGCCCTGTCACACCTGATAAGACTCTGTTCAAGAGGGGCATGGATAGCAACGCTTCTATCAAGACAGCCTGTCCTGCTGGACGAACTCCTTGCCCCGCTGACTCTTTATTCACCCCCTGACAGGTCAAGTCTGGAAAAAGACATAAAGAAAATGCTCTCCGGAGTACCGCCGGGCGACCTGGAGCAGCAGATGGACGAACTCAGGCGATTTAGACAGGCAAATATGCTGAGAGTAGCTGCGGCTGACATCTCAGGGGCCCTGTCTATCCAGGATGTGGGTCACCACCTTACAGACACTGCCGAGGTAGTAGTAGATAGGGTCTTTGCCCTTGCCCGGGACCACCTGATAGATCGACACGGCATGCCCCCGTGCGTATCCGGCCAAGATGAAAACTGTGGTTTTGCGGTTGTTGCCTATGGCAAACTTGGAGGGACGGAAATGGGCTATAGCTCGGACCTGGATCTGGTTTTTCTCCATACCGGTAAAGTGGGCCGGATGACCTCCGGGCCCAAGCCTTTGGATAGCACTATGTTTTATACCCGTCTGGGACAACGAATGATTCATATTTTGACAGTCCATACCCAGGCAGGAATCCTGTATGAAGTAGATATGCGCCTTCGTCCCAGCGGGGCGTCAGGAGTCCTGGTCAGCAGCCTGGAGGCCTTTTCCCGGTATCAAACGGACCGGGCCTGGGCATGGGAGCATCAGGCCCTTGTGAGGGCGAGGGCGATTGCCGGTGACATCCGGGTCTGTAAGAAATTTGATGAATTGAGAAAAAAAGTGATTGCCAGTTCCCGTGACATTGATATTTTAAAGAATTCTGTCATCTCCATGCGAGACAGATTGATAAGCCAATATGGAAACAGGCATCCGGACAAATTTGACCTTAAACATGATCCCGGCGGCCTGACTGACATAGAATTTCTGATCCATTATATGGTATTGGCAAATGCCTTCCGGCATCCGGACCTCGCTGAATGGAACAATAGTATCAGACTGCTTGAGGCATTTGAACAGAAAGACCTGATACGAAAGAGATATGCGGACATACTTTTGGAGGCATATGTGAGCTATAGAAAAACAATAAACAAGCTCAACCTGCAAGAAAGACCGGCCTATGTGGGGGCTGACGATTTCACGGACTTGAGGTCCGGGGTTAGGGAAATCTGGGATGAG
>JAGGRV010000172.1 GCA_021159445.1 Deltaproteobacteria bacterium
ATGTTATTCGGCCTTGCCCAGGTTGCTGGGGCCTCGATACCAAACCACTTCACGACCACGGATGGTGACTCTGATGTTATTGATTACAGTGTCGGGGGTAGTGGTGGGTTAGCCGATGGCTGGTATTTCGGCGTATATGATTTTGGTGTTAATCTGCCGTCCCCAGGACCAAGCCTCGATCTGCTCCTGGGAAGCTCCTTAACGTCATTTCAAAGCGCTGAATTCTCAGTGACCCAGTCCGGTACTGGTGGTACTTGGGTGATAACAGTCGAAAGCGGATTCAATATTGGCAACTCCATCAACATTGGAAATTCTGATGAGTTTAGTTTCTATTTTAAGGATAGCAGTGGTAACTATTACACCGATTTTGATATTACATCAGGTGGCGGCGATGCTTACAATTTTGACGGCAGCAGTTTTAACGGTGGCCATATGCTCGGTGATGACCTCAACCCAGTCCCCCTCCCAGGCTCCGCAATCTTCCTCTTCTCAGGCATTATGGGGCTGGTGGCATTCGGTAGTCGCAGGAAGATCATGAAATAAGCGCAATTAATTTCTCTGTCAAGATAGGCGGTGGTCTTTTATAAAGTCACCGCTTTTTTTTTACAAAAGGGCCCTTAGCCTCTCCCAGGCCTCAGAGAGACGTTTTGGGGAAATCGATATTGCCGTGCCAAGTTCAGGGGCAAATATGGATACCCTGTATTCATCAATAAGCGTTTCGAAATAATTTATTTCTTTTTCAAGCTCTGTTTCTTTCTTCGCCTCAAGATGGGTCTTGGCCTCGTTGAGGTGCAGCAAAAATGGCTCTAATCCGGCTGCCTTTGCCATATCTTTTAGGGGATTTACGTATGCCCTCTGGGCCCTGACAGCCAAGGCATTCAGGTATCGTGGCAGGTCAGGAAGCTGGTCGAGCCTTGCATTTGCAGGAAAGTGCGGCGGAGTGAGTCTTATTAGCTCTGCTTCAAGATCTTTAAGGACCAGGGAGCGGCTCTTAGTGCTTTTTATAGTATTTTGAAGACGCATTATTTCCCATTTTGCTGTGATGTGGGCCTCAAACACCTCTTTTAGTAGCTGTATGATCGGGACGGCTTGTTGAAAGACTTTTCCCTCCAATTCCTTGGCCTTCTTAATAAGATCAGATCTGCTCGGGATCTGCGTCCATATTCCTAACAGCTCTCTGTAGAGAAAGGCATATACGGATTGACGCAGTTTCTGTGTGCCTCCAAAGGCAATGCAGGCCTTTGGAGGCAGATCGCCTGGGACACAGTTTCTTTTGAGATATCCAAGCTCTTTGCCCAGGTAATCAGCGAGGAGTCGCCTTGCCCCTTGCCGGGTTTTTGAAAGGGCCTCATCCTGATTTAAAAAAAGCCTTATACATACGCAGTCATCTTCTACAACAAGTCCTGGAAAGGCCTTTATTGGATTCTCCTGGTCTCCTGAAGAACTCATGACCGAACTCGGGAGATCCGGAAGATTTTCTAGATTGAGCCCGGACATCTCCCATTTTGCCTTGATCTTTAACCATTCGGGGTCATTTTGATCAAAAGTAGAAGGGGACTTTTGCCGGCTCTCCTGTATGCGGCTGAGGTCATGCCCTGAATCAAGGACTTTTCCATTCCGGTCTATTACATCGAATTTCATCAAGAGGTGAGGGGGGATGTCCTCAGGTCTTGGCCACATTTTCCTTTCTATATGTATGCCATATTGCTTGAAAATTTCTTCCTGTAATGAGCGAAGCAGGCCCTTCTCGATTTTTTTGAGTTTTTTCCCTATATTTTCAGCGACCCTGGGTATGGGTACCAGGTGTTTACGAATTTGCTTGGGCAATGATTTCAGGAGATAGGTGATCTTTTCCTGAAGCAGGCCTGGAACCAGCCACTCAAAGGGCTCAGGTGATAAAGAGCAAAGTATACCCGAAGGGATCTTTACAGTAATTCCATCCGCCTCGTCTCCTGGGCAAAAGCGATAACTCAGAGAAAGCCTGTGTTCTGAGACCTCTATGTGTCCTGGAAACTGGTGGACGACCACGTTGGTATCCGGGATTGATCTGAGCAGATCTTCTTTTGTAAGGCATAGAGCAAGAACGTCATTGTTGGCAATACGCAGTGCCCTGGCAAGAGAACGCTCATTACATATCACTTCAGGCCCCAAGTTTTTCTTCCCCTTGTAGGATTTGTCTTTGAACAGTATTTTTTCTATCTCACTCAACCCTTGGTCATAAAAGGAATAGAGAGCTTCCTCGTCCACCATGATGTCCCGCCGCCTGGTCCTGTCCTCCAGATCCTGAACCTCTGAGATCAGTTCCATATTATGGACAAGAAAGGGGTATTTGTTTTTAAACTCACCTGGAATCAGTGCCTGCCGTATAAAGATTTCCCTGGATTCGGTCGGATCTATTTTTCCGTATCTGATCTTTCGTCTTTCCACTATTGGGAGACCAAATAGCGTAACCCTTTCCCATGCCATTACCTCTCCACGGTGTTTTTCCCAATGTGGATCCGAATAGCAGTGTATACAAAGATCACCTGCCAGTTTTTCTATCCATTTAGGTTCAACGGCAGCCACTGTCCTGGCAAAAAGCCTGGATGTCCGTACTAGTTCTGTTGCTACTATCCATTTAGGACCTTTTTTGTAAAGTGAGGAGCCTGGAAAAAGGAAGACCTCTCTGCCACGGGCTGCGAGGTAGCGGGACCCCTCCTGCTTAAGGGCAATCTGCCCCAAAAAACCTGAAAGAACAGAACAATGAATGGACCTAGTGATTGAGTGATTTGGTGATTTAGAAAATTTGGTGATTTGGTGATTTGGTGATTGAGTGATTGGGGGGAGTTCTTCCGCTTTTTGGAGGATATCCATTATCTGATCATGGATGTCCTTCCATTCCTGCATCCTGTTGTAGGAG
>JAGGRV010000594.1 GCA_021159445.1 Deltaproteobacteria bacterium
AATTACGGGGCGTCCTTCATTTTGTAGTTTACACTTTTCGAAGTTGGTTCTTTAGTTATCTATCTTGAATATCGAACCGCAGAACAAGGAACTGCAGAATTTTGAAGGTATTATTTTGACATTCGATATTTCTTGTTCGATATTCTGCGGTTCAAAAAAATAAGAAGTGTAAACTACTTTTGGGATGATATGAAGGATGCCAATTTATTTATCTCCCGTTCCTAAAGAAAACAAAAAATTCGTTTTTTCTGCGGTTAAGAAAGGAGCCCGAGCGCGTGAATACGAAAATGCTCTGACCTGGCTAACTGATGCAGGCCTGATATATCGGGCAAACGCGGTTCAAACCGTCCGACATCCCCTCAAGCATTATGCTGAAAGCAGTTGTTTCAAGGCCTATGCTTTGGACGTGGGGTTGTTGGGGGCCATGGCCGGATCGCCTGTTGAACTGTTGGCCCGGGGAAAGCGCCTTTTCAGCGAATATGAGGGTGCCTTTGTGGAGAATTATGTGGCTCAGCAACTGGTATCTCATTTTCAGCAGCCCCTCTATTACTGGCGGAGCAAGGGCGGCAAGGCCGAACTCGACTTTCTCTGTGAATTTGGAGCCAACATTTGTCCACTGGAAGTCAAAACAGGGATTAATCCAAAGAGCAAAAGTCTGAGGTCTTAGGATTTACAGTTCAAACCTGAGCGGTTGGCGAGGGCCAATTTTCTCAATCTAAAACATGACGGGAAAATCCTCAACCTGCCGCTCTACGCCATATCACTGCTTCCAACGCTTATCGGCGGCTCGGCATAAAATAGGCCAGGGAGCCTGCGTACCTTTTCCCAACCTTTAACTGTCTGCATTTATACCTTTTTGTGAAACCATCACGATTGTCATATAATTCAATTTACGTCATTTCATTGGATTCTTTTGAGAAAACAGCTATAAATTTCTAGAGGTCGCCAGAAGGGGTTGTCATTTATGTTCAAAGGGTATGAAGACGAAATAAGTGTAAAATCCACGCCGATGGAAGGGACTGAATTTCAAATAAGTCTACCCTTTATATGATTTACAGCTTAGCGAATTGGAAGGGGTGCACGGAAACTCTGCCTCCATTTAAGTTTAATCTTTTAGAAACCGATCAGTAATAGCAAGCCGGTCCGGTCCAAAACTACGGCCTGATCATAGAGAAAAGTATCCGAATCAATCACAAGATACCTGGGAGGACGTTTCATGAAGCATCCAGCCGCGAAAACCATTTTTTTTGTCCTTGTTTGTTCTCTTTTTACCGTTTCAGCTCTTGCCCAAATCACGATTATGGAACCGGGCTTTCGGGCTGTAGTGCTTAACAGCGACCTGTCCGATCCGCAGGACATAACAGTTTTTCACCCTGGCGGTGTATACGGCGCCAACCTTTTTGTTACTGAATATGATACGAATACGGTAAGCAAGATTAACCCTGCTGGAAATAAATCGGTTCTTTCCACAAGTGTCATATATCCCGTGGCAATTCTCTTCGGGCACGGTGCCTTTGGCAATCACTTATATGTCAGTGAGTCATACAGTACTGACGGAAACATAGTAAAAGTGGCTCCGACTGGAGTAAAGACCACTTTTGCCAGCGGCATTGACTCTCCGCTCGACATGGTCTGGGGACCTGGCGGTGCCTTTGGATCAGACCTATATGTTGCTTCCGCCAATGCAAACAAGATAGTTACGGTCTCTGCAGCCGGGGCTGTTTCTGATTTTTTGTCTAATCTGGACCGGCCCTCAGTGCTGGCCTTCAGCCAGGGAGGAGCGTTTGGAGAATATCTTTATGTGACAAATACCGACGATGGTCAAGTTGTCAGGATTGATGCGAACAAAAATGTTGACGTCTTTGTAACAGACTTGCCTCGCCCGATCGGCTTGGCCTTTGGCTACAATACACCCTTCGGTGATTTTCTGTACATCAGTGACAAAAACACGGGTAAAATTCTTAAAATATCACCATCAGGGGCAGTCTCTACATTTGCCGATGGGTTTGACGGACCGGTGGAAATCCATTTTTCTGAAGGCGGTCTGTACGGCAATGACATGCTTGTTGCCGACGGTGATTCCGGGAGGATAGTTAGAATTATCTCTCTGGGTACTCCGACCATAACCATAACTCCTTTTCCCGGAGAAGTAGGACAAGGACCTTTTGCTTTGGGATTTACAGTGAGTGACCCTCAAGGGCTTTCAAACCTGACCGACTTCCATTTTTTGTACAACGGGATCGATGTTACTGAAGCCATTGTGAATTATCTGGTTGCATCCATTGTCAACATAGACGAAAATAGCGTCGAGTTTTCAGTGGGGGGTATCACACTGCCGTCCGGGACCCATACAATAGAAATCGTTGCCAGCGACGCTGAGGGCCATACGGGTCATGGTAAGGTCACGTATTCCATCCAATAAACATCCAGTATCTGGATAGGGAGGCGCCTCACAGCGCCCCCTGCCCTTTTAATCTGATCGACTAAACCACACATCTCAGTCTTGGTAAATGTTGCCGTAATACGATAACATTTCAAAACAAGTTCATGAGCCCTTTGCCAAACCTTAACGGTTGGGGCCTGTCACGAGAGGGAGTGACGGCACGCGAAAGGCTTCATGTTTTGCTACTACTTGCGTTAAATGGATATCCTGTTTTAATGAATTATTTCAAATTGTGCCTGGGGGACAAAAGATCGCTCAAAAAGAATTGGATCTAGCAAGAAAGCGGATGAAGGAGGTGAAAAGATGCCGCGTCCAGCACTCACAGAATTCAGAGGCCAGAGAAGAATGTGCATCTCTTTCTTCGGATTATGGGTTTCTTTAGAATCAGGGACCATAGAGGTGAAATATGAGCCAATACAAAATACATCCCATTGTGATGGGAACAAAGATCTTTG
>JAGGRV010000421.1 GCA_021159445.1 Deltaproteobacteria bacterium
ATTAATGTTTTTTTTGCCGTCTTCTTCGTTGCTCGTCGATCACATAACCCGTTATACTCGCTCCTCGCGCCTTGAATACAACAAAAAACCCTATTAATTTTTGTTCAACTTATTTATCTCCCGTTCCTAACCGCTAAAGGCTAACCGCTCAATTTAGATTGTACCATAATGTTAAACAACATGACACATATGCTTATAAATTATTTTCAGTAATGGAGAGATCATGCTCTCCCAAGCCCGAATCGACCGTATCAAATCCACCGTTGACCCGGTGGAAGTAATCCGCTCTCGTGGTATAAATCAAGAGTAACCGTTCACACTCCCTGGCAGCCGATAGGCTTTTGCAGGGTTTCAACCGCGGGCAGATTGCACCAAAATGCGTATTCCCAACGGATTATGCTTTGAAACCTGAAAAAGGCTGTTGGCTGTCAGGGGGGAAAGTGAATAATTACAATCAAGAAGAACGGCAAGGGCTACAAAGGGTCTTGTCCCTTACACGACGATACCGACCCGTCTTTATCCATCAGCCCGGATCAATGTCGGTGGAACTGCTTTGGCTGTAAGTAAAGGTTGTCAGGTTTTTTATAAAAAAACCTGACAACACATACTAATGAAGAATCAGGAAAAGCATATTGGACAGCCTGGTATAATGGACAAACCACCTGTCTGGAAAAATAACGGATGCGGATTCCTGATAGCAAAAGGAACGAATTGGTATGCGAATTCTGCTTGTTGAAGATGATCAAAAAATTGCCTCTTTTGTCATTAAGGGGTTGAAACAGGCCGGTCTTGCCGTAGACTACGCGGCAGACGGCGAAAAAGGTCTCAACAAGGCATTAACCGGAGATTATGATGTAGCTGTTATTGACATCATGCTGCCGGTACTTGACGGCCTTTCTCTGATCCATGAAGTGCGTCAGCAAAAGATCAATACACCTGTTATTGTTTTGAGCGCCAAACGTTCAGTAGATGATCGAGTCAGAGGTCTTCAAATAGGGGGAGATGATTATCTTACAAAACCCTTTGCCTTTTCTGAGCTTCTGGCCCGGGTTCAGGCGTTAATCCGGAGGAGTAAAGGAGAATCAGAACCTGTCAGACTGAAATTTGACGATCTTTCTCTGAATCTGCTTACCCGCGAGGTTGTTCGTGGAGGGATAAACATAGACCTTCAACCCCGGGAATTTGCCCTCTTGGAATACTTGTTGCGCAATGCCGAAAGAGTCGTTTCCAAGACGATGATCATGGAACATGTGTGGGGCTATAATTTTGATCCACAGACAAATGTTGTAGAGACAAGAATGTGCAGATTACGTGATAAGGTGGATAAGCCTTTTGAGACTAAATTGATTCATACTGTCCGTGGAGTCGGATATGTCCTTAAAAGAGTTCCTTAGCTGTCGACATACCCTGGCATTCCGATTGACGCTCTGGTATGCAGGGATTTTTGCCGTTTCGTTAGTAGCGGCTTTTTGGGTCTTTTTTCTTATGATCAGCTCGATCAGCCGCTCATATATAGACAGGGAGCTTTTGGCTGAGTTTGCTGAATTTTCTTCTCTCCTGGAATTAAAGGGACTGGATGCTGTAAGGCCGGAAATCAAAATAGAGGCAGAGTCTGAAGGAGTTAACAGGTTTTTCCTGCGTTTTTTGACCCCAAACGGGGATGTGCTGGTCTCCTCTGATATGTCATCCTGGAAATATTCAGATGCAGACAGAACAATATTGAAACGATTGACATCTGATAAAGACTATTCATTCAAGACGCTTGCCATTCCAGGGCGTCCTCATAAAGTCCGTATCCTTTATGGAGCAATGGGTAGTGATATTATTTTACAGATGGGCGTTTCTTTGTCGGAAAATGAGCGGTTTCTGGGATTATTAAGAGAGCTGATAGCAACAATAGTAGTTGTTTTCACATTTTTAGCCGCAGTCATCGGATTATTTATGGCAAGACGTGCCCTGTCAGGCGTGAAAGAAGTTACACAAGCTGCGCAGGAAATCTCAAGCAATACCCTTGAAACGCGGGTTTCCGTGCAGGGTGGAGGTGTTGAGATTGAGGAACTTGCGGCTACATTTAATAGTATGTTGGACCGCATTAACTTGCTGATCACCAGTATGGGAGAAATTACGGACAACATCGCCCATGACCTCAAAAGTCCCATTACAAGAATGCGCGGAATCGCTGAAATGACCCTTACTACCGGCAAATCCGCAGATGATTTTGAGGCCATGGCTGCTGACATAATTGAGGAATGCGATCGCCTTCTTGAAATGATCAACACCATGCTGATGATCTCGGAAGCAGAGGCCGGAACAGCAAAGCTTCAAAAAAGGCCTGTTGATATTTCCATGGTTGCTCAGAAAGCATGTGAGCTGTTTCTTCCAATAGCTGAAGACAAAGATATTAGCCTCGAGTATGAAATACCTACCGGGTATCAAATTAGTGGAGATGTTCAGAGGATCCAGCGCATGGTTGCCAACCTGCTGGATAATGCACTGAAGTATACTCGGTCCGGCGGGGCTGTCACTGTCACGTTGAGCGGAGATAAAAAGCAGGTTGTCGTCAGCTTTCGTGATAATGGTATCTGCATATCCAAAGATGATCTCCCCCACATATTTGATCGGTTCTATCGATGCGACAAGAGCAGGTCGCAGGCAGGAAGCGGTCTGGGACTAAGCTTGGCCATGGCAATTGCCAAATCACATGGCGGCAATATCACAGCAATGAGCAGCCCGAAAAATGGCACCATTTTTTCAATAACCCTTCCACGATTGTAGCCTTCTTTCGTAACCGTTCACGGGATTACAACGCCTGTTTTACCGCAACCCACCGAACTGTAACCGTTTACAGGGTGCTGCAGATGCGAGGCGTACGGGTACGCAGACGTACTCCCTGT
>JAGGRV010000455.1 GCA_021159445.1 Deltaproteobacteria bacterium
GATCACATAACCCGTTATGCTCGCTCCTCGCGCCTTGAATACAACAAAAAATCCTGTTAATTTTTGTTCAACTTATTTATCTCCCGTTCCTAAGAGGAGTTATTCAACGAAGTTAAAGGACGTCTCCCAGTTTCTCGCTAATCCGTGCAATCTGTGTAATCCGTGTCCAAAAACATATTTCTCATTTCTTCTCTATGTCTTTGTGGTGAACCTTGAACCTTGAACCCATGAACGGTTACTCAATTATTTACCACATTCAGGTACAGTTCATGATATTGCGCAGCCATATTTTCAACCGAGAATGATTTAACAACCTTCTCCCTGGCCGCCCGTGCCATTCTCCGCCTCAATTGCCTGTTTTCATACAACAAAAAACACTTTTCAGCGAATGCCTTTGGATCTCGCTTTTCTATGAGATAGCCGTCTTCACTGTTACTTACGACTTCACTGATTCCTCCAACATCGGGAGCTACAACAGGGAGACTGTATGCCATGGCCTCAAGAATACTCATAGGTATGCCCTCATGAACCGAAGTATTGAGATAAAGCTAGCCTGCGATAAAAAGGCGGCATATTGTCAACATGTCCCTGGAGCACAAATGTTTCATTAAGACCATATCTCTGTATGAGGGCCTGTAGCTTTGCACGCTCCGGCCCCTTACCATAGGCATAGGATACTCTCCCGTTCTCTGTCCGCGCCTATTTTGCTTCTTTTAGAAATCCACTAACATACTTGTGAAGGACACTTCCAATGAGGGTTTGATAGGGAATGCCTTCCCGTGCTGCTCTTCTTTGTAAAGCGGAAAGAACATTTTCCGAAAGCCTGATATTTACCTTCCGATTCTTTTTCATTGTATTACGCGCTATACTTTGATAATCCGCTGGCGATTTCGACGGCCTTAGCGCTCCATTTTCGTATGCATCTAAGATTTCTTTCTCATATTCGTCAAGGACTATCTTTTTTTCTTTTTTGGCCATTTTCTCCTCCAAGGTATTTCTTGGTTGCCTTTCTGCTTGGTATAATCGTTTTGAGAAAATACTCGTCTCCATCTATTACACATGGGACTAAATAGGCATATCCATCCACATCAATTATCAGTATTTTTTGATGCGGATACCTCTCTTTGTTTGGATGGTCCGTTTCAATAATTTTTGTTCCCGCTTCAATTTTTTGGACTACCTCTTCGAAGGTAATCCCTCTTTCCCTGGCAAGAACTTCGTTTTTTTCCACATTCCATCTAAATATCTTCATAATTGTGTTCTAAGGCATTGTAGGTACAATGTCAATTGTTTCGTAGGCACCAAATAGTGACTGATGCACGAACTGATTTTCACGCCCCAAGCCGACGCCGACTTTCGAGAAATTGAAAACAACCGCTCACAAAAGGATATGCGGATAAATTGTCTGCCCCTTGTTTTTGCCATGCCATGTCCGCAGCAGTGCAAAATGTCCGTGTGAATCCGTGTGGGTCTGCCTGCCCTGCTTGCCCCGTAGCTCCGGCAAAGGCACCAGGAGGGTGGTTAATTTCTCGTTTTTCTCTGTGTTCTCGGCAGACTCTGCGGCTATATGGGGGATTAGAGGATTAAATCCAGGTAATTCCCTGGATGACGAACTAAAAGACAAGATATAATGGTGACCATAGTTTTCAGAAGTTATGCACGTTCGGAATGAACGTCCCCCTATACTATCTGAAGACAGGCTGGTATTACTAAAGAAATTGCAGAAAAAATCTGGACGAGACGCTAGAACCGATGATAATAAAGGACGATTGAAATATGCCTCGTCAAGCCAGACTTGACGCTCCCGGCCTATTACAGCACATAATGGCCCGGGGGATTGAACGCAGAGAAATCTTCAAGAACGACCAAGACCGCAAATCCTTCCTGGAACGATTTGCCGTGATTCTTGAGGAAACTCAAACTCAATGCTACGCCTGGGCCTTAATCCCAAACCATTTTCACATCCTCCTGCGAACCGGCCAAACACCTCTGAGCAAAGTCATGCGCTGCCTTATGACGGGCTACGCGGTCACCTTCAACAAACGCTATAAAAGGAACGGCCACCTCTTCCAAAACCGCTATAAATCAATTGTCTGTGAGGAAGATCCTTATCTCTTAGAACTAATCCGCTATATTCACCTTAATCCTTTGAGAGCGGGCCTGGTAAAAGACCTGAAAGAACTCGATAAATATCCATGGACCGGTCATAGCGCTATAATGGGAAAGAGAAAAAATTCCCTTGTTCCCTTTCCTTCTTCAAAAAACAGATTTACCCCGTTGAATTGCTCCGAAGGAGCACCCAAAGGGATTCAACTGGGGTCAGCAAAACCAGAGAAATACCTGGCAGAGAAAACAATCGAAGATGTCTTGCTCCATTTTGGAGACACCCTCAAGGTTGCCCGCAGAAGATATCGCCAATTCGTTAAGAATGGAATTGCAGAAGGCACCAGGCCTGATTTACAGGGTGGTGGATTGGTTAGAAGTGCCGGTGGAGATAAAAGAGGTCTTCTTGGGCGAAAAAAAGAAGAGCGTGAACTGGGGGACGCAAGAATATTGGGGAGTGGGAATTTTGTATCCGCAATTTTGCAAGATGCAAATGAACTTGAAGAAAGAAAAACAAACTATGGCATTGGCCTTGATGAATTGATCATGAGAGTAACCGAAGATATTGGGATAGATATGGAAGACTTGTTGTCATCGAAACGAGAGCAAAAAATCAGTTATGCCAGGGGTATCATCAGTTATCTTGCAGCGGTTAAATTAGGGTATAATGGAACAAGTTTAGCTAAGGTACTTAAAATGAGCCGAAAGAGTGTCAGTCGATCTACAGCAATTCCCGACGTAAAGCATTTTTGAGCGAATATCCTCATCAGCGTCCAAA
>JAGGRV010000178.1 GCA_021159445.1 Deltaproteobacteria bacterium
ACAAAACTGCTGATCTATAATATTCTCGGACAGCGGGTAGCAACGGTAGTCGACCGACATCTGAACACCGGTGTTTATCATTATCGATTCGATGCATCCGATTTACCCTCGGGACAGTATATTTACCAATTGATCAACAACAATAACGTGCTTACAAAGAAAATGTTGTTATTGAAATAATTACCCTGTGTTCTGTCATCGGTTATATTTGTAAACCTGACAGGTTTTTTCGATTTCCCCAACCCTATACTTAATACTCCGCCAGGAGGATACTAAGATCATCTCCGGCTGCGCCGAATATAAATCAAGCGCCTTGTAAATGGTAAATTGAAATCCTACTACTATGGTAAACAGAAATCCCAGTGGCACAGTAAACAGAAATCCCAGATATTTGGGAAAAAAGGTACCTATTATGCCACATCTCTTGTATTGTTCAGGAAACAAGACAGGAGAGGATATGATCACAAAAAGTATGTACAAAATTATTCAGCAAAGCAAGCGACAGGGGTATTCCAAATCGGCTATTTCGGACCTGTTGAGTTTGGATCCCCGGACGGTATCCAAGTATTATTCCATGGATGAGGAGACCTATCGGACCTATCGACTCGCCCATCAATACCGGGAAAAAGTATTCGATGACTACGAATCATCAATACTGGAAGTCTATCGAGCCAATGAGAATCGTCCATTGAACATGACCGCGGTATACGATTATCTGGAAGAACGGTACGGGCCTTTGCCTGGTAATGAACAGACATTGCGCAATTATATCCGCTACCTCATAGCAACAGATCAGCTGCAATTAAACCATCAGGCCAGGATTTATACCCCGGTACCGGATCTTCCTTTTGGCCGTCAGTTGCAGGTTGATTTCGGACAGTGGCGCTGTAGCAGCGGCTTACTGCTATACATTTTTGGTGCGGTACTCTCTGCCAGCCGGTATAAATACGTCATGTTTCAGGATCGACCGTTCCAGACCCGGACAGTTATTGAACACCTTTTGGACTGTTTCGACTATATAGGTGGAGTGCCCCGTGAATTGGTGATAGATCAGGATCATCTTCTGGTAGTCAGTGAAAACGCCGGTGATATCATCTACACGCAGGAATTTAAATCGTTTATTGACGAGCAATCACTCACGATGTATGTATGCCGCAAAGCGGATCCGGAATCCAAGGGGAAGGTTGAGAACCTCATAAAATACGTGAAACAGAACTTCCTGAGTGTTCGGGATTTTCAGACGCTGGAAGACGCCACTACCGGATTACGTGAATGGTTGGACCGGCGGGCTAACGGTAAAATCTCTCAGGCCACCCGGCAGATTCCAGCTGAAGTCTGGAAACAGGAACGGACCCATCTCCGGTCATTACGACATTCTATCTTTCGGAAAGATTCCCTGATCGAACGGGAGGACCGTACGGCCAATGCCAACGCCTGCATCTCGGTTGAAGCCTGCTTGTATCAGTTACCATCCCGGTACCGTAATACGGTGGTAGAGATTTATCTTACCGCCCACCAGGTATTCGTCTTTGACCGTGTAACCGGCCAGGAGATTGTGGAGTATGATCTGTCTCCCATACCTGGCAAAACCATCTGCAAGCGGGCATTCAAGCGGTCATCGTCACATACCACAACCGAGTTGAAAAAGAAAGTATTGACCCTATTTCCGGGCGAGTTATGGCAACAGTTTCTCAAGCATAACTTTTCCAAATTATCCCGGTATGTCCGGGACCAGTGCCTGGAAGCAAGAAGGTACTTTCAGCCTCAGAAGATAGATGATGATATTCTGGATCAGGCCCTTTCCTATTGTATTGAACATGAGACGTTCAGTATGGCTAATCTTAACGACACCTACCACTATTTTGAGAGGGAGTCCGCCAGAGCGACCGTACACGAAACAGCCCGGGCAGAGGTGGCATGGAACCCTGGACGGCATGATAATCATGCCCCTTTGGCGATCACCAAACGTAGCATCGATGAATACAAGGCCCTCATCCAGCAGAAAGAGTACGGTGTGAAATGAAAGCCTATGAACAGACCCTTAGCTATTTGCGTATCCTGAAGTTGAAGGGAGCTGCCGACCGGATTGATGAACTCATCACTGATGCAGAACGCCAAAAGATATCCTATATGACATTTCTGAATAGCCTTTTATCTACCGAGATCACCTACCGGATAACCCGGCGGGTCCAGCGGAATATGGTCGGAGCTCATTTTCCGTCTGTCAAGACCATGGAAACGTTTGACTTTGGCCGGATATCAGGGATCGGTAAATCCGAAGTTGTGAATCTCCTGGACTGCCACTGGGTGGACAATCAGGAAAACCTGTTGTTCTTTGGACCGCCAGGTATTGGAAAAACACATTTGGCTATCGCGTTTGGCGTGGCAGCAGTGGAGAAAGGATACAAGGTCTGTTTTGAGCGCGTAACTAACCTGATGAAGTTACTGAAGACCTCGGAGATCCAAAAAACAGCGGAATACCGGATCCGCCGTATCATGAAATCCAGCCTGATGATCATTGACGAGATCGGTTACACTCCCATTGAGAAACGGGAAGCAAACCTGTTTTTCAACCTGGTAAGTGAAATGTATGAGCAGACTTCGATTATAGTGACCTCGAATAAAAGTTTTGAAACCTGGGCAGAAATGATGGGGGATGATGTGATGACCACCGCATTACTGGACCGGTTATTGCACCATGCCAGAGTATTTACCCTGGATGGCGAATCGTATCGAATCCAACACCAAAGAAAGGAGGAATGATCAGAATCCGAAGCGTGGTTAATGGGACTTCTTTTCCAGCCAGTGCCGGGGAGTGTCTGAAAGATGAAATCTCCGGAAAACACAAAAAAACATGTACTATGTTCTTCCGCAT
>JAGGRV010000401.1 GCA_021159445.1 Deltaproteobacteria bacterium
ACGTTCCAAGTCGTCTGTTAAACCATGAACCACTGAACCTATGAACGACCACTAACCAGGAAGACGATATTTATGACCGATCCGAAGAAAATTCGTAATTTTTCGATAATTGCCCACATCGATCACGGCAAATCTACGCTTGCTGACCGTATTCTGGAATTTACCGGTACCGTATCCGCCAGGGAAATGAAACAGCAATTTCTTGACCAGATGGAGTTGGAAAGGGAAAGAGGGATTACTATCAAGGCCCAGACGGTGAGGCTTAAATATCGGTCTGAAGATAAAGAGACCTATGTGCTTAATCTGATAGATACGCCTGGCCATGTGGATTTTTCTTATGAGGTCTCAAGGAGTCTTGCAGCCTGTGAAGGTGCCCTCCTTGTGGTTGATGCCACCCAGGGTGTGGAGGCCCAGACCCTGGCCAATGTCTATCTGGCACTGGAAAATGATCTTGAGATCATACCAGTGCTGAATAAAATTGATTTACCTAGTGCAGACCCTGAAAGGGTTGCACAAGAAATAGAGGACATCATAGGTCTCGATACCTCTGGGGCTATACTAGCAAGTGCAAAAGAAGGCCTGGGTACAAAAGAGATCCTGGAGGCAGTAATACATCGGATTCCAGCCCCTGCAGGAAATCCAGGTCATCCACTTAAGGCACTTGTTTTTGATTCATGGTTTGATTCGTATCAAGGGACAGTTGTATTGATCAGGGTTGTAGAAGGCATACTTATGCCTGGTATGCGGATACGCATGATGTCTACGAATCAGACCTATGAAGTGGACAGGACAGGCATTTTTTCCCCTAATCCAACAGATACGGATCAACTGATAGTTGGAGAAGTGGGGTTTCTTACTGCCGGTATAAAGGCCGTGCGTGATACACGGATAGGCGATACCATTACAGAGGAAAGACGTCCTGCCGAAAGCCGCTTGCCCGGCTTTGAGCCGGTAAAGCCAATGGTATTTTGCGGTCTTTATCCAGTAGATCCGGCCCAGTACGATCAGTTGAAAGAGGCTGTTGAAAAGCTATGGCTGAACGACCCGGCATTTTCTTATGAGCCTGAAAGCTCTGCAGCTCTGGGATTTGGATTCAGGTGCGGCTTCCTGGGGCTTCTTCACATGGAAATCGTGCAGGAGCGTCTTGAGCGGGAGTACACGCTGTCCCTCATAAGTACGGCCCCATCAGTATCTTATCAAATTGAACTTATCGGCGGGGAAATCGTCCATGTACACAATCCTGCCCAGATGCCGTCAGCGGATAAAATAGAGCAAATAGCAGAGCCTTTTGTCCGAATGGAGATTTACGTCCCCAAGGAATATATCGGTTCTGTTATGCAGTTGTGCGATAAGAAAAGGGGACAACAGATAGATATGCGCTACCTCACTGAAAACAGGGTGCTGCTAAAATACGAACTCCCATTCAATGAAATTGTTCTGGATTTTTACGATCAGCTAAAGTCGATAAGCAGAGGTTATGCTTCTATTGATTATGACTTCCTTGAACATAGACCAGCCGGATTGGTCAAGCTGGACATCCTTATCAATAAACAACCAGTGGACGCCCTTTCGGTCATAGTACACAAAGACAAGGCCTATTACAGAGGCCGGGAACTTGTGGGCCGCTTGCGCAAGGTGATACCCAGGCAGATGTTTGAAGTTGTGATCCAGGCAGCCATTGGAAGCAATATTATTGCCAAAGAACGTGTTGCTCCATTCAGAAAAGACGTTATAGCCAAATGTTATGGGGGTGATATCACTCGTAAGCGCAAGTTGCTGGAAAAGCAAAAAGAAGGAAAAAAGAAAATGAAGCACATTGGCCATGTAGAAATACCTCAAGAGGCCTTTCTGAGCGTGTTGAAGGCGTGATAAGAGAAGCCACTTGCAGTCCCGGGTCTATGGAGCTAATATCTGCATGAAATTTGAAATTGGAAATTGGAAAAAAATACAAAGATCCAGATACGTTACCTAATTTCAAATTTCCAGTTTCAATACACGCTTTTTAAAAAAAATAAACTGGTAAATAAAGGATGTCCACTTTTTCAGCAAAAAAACAGTCTAATAAGCGTTCCTGGCAGTCTATAGCATGGGAATACCTGCAGGCAATTCTCATTGCCCTGGTCCTGGCCCTCTTTATCAGGACTTTTGTTGTCCAGGCCTTTAAGATTCCCTCTGGTTCCATGAAGAATACGCTTCTTATAGGTGATCATATACTCGTAAACAAATTCATTTATGGCGTCAGGAATCCATTTACCAGGGAACTCTGGATCCCAGTCAAGAAACCTGAGCGCGGAGATGTAGCGGTCTTTATTTATCCAATGGACAGGAAAAAGGATTTCATAAAACGTGTGGTTGGCATAGAGGGAGACACGGTCCGGATAATAAACAAGAATGTATATGTGAACGGAAAACTATTTTCTGATCCACAAGGTATGCAGCACACAGACCCCCGGATATTGCCGGGGTCAGTTCAACCAAGGGATAACATGGGACCTGTGACTGTTCCGAAGGACAAGATTTTTGTAATGGGCGATAATAGGGATCAAAGTTATGATAGCAGATTCTGGGGGTTTGTACCCATCAAGGACGTGAAAGGTAGGGCATTTACTATTTATTGGAGTTGGAATTCGGATAAATTTTGGCCAAGGTTCGAACGTATAGGTGATATTGTTCACTAGTGATAATGTAGGAGTTGTTAGGAACGGGAGATAAATAAGTTGAACAAAAATTAATAGGATTTTTTGTTGTATTCAAGGCGCGAGGAGCGAGCATAACGGGTTATGTGATCGACGAGCAACGAAGAAGACGGCAAAAAAAACATTAATTTGTTCAAGTTATTTATTGTACGTTCCTTAGCTTGACACCTATTAAA
>JAGGRV010000237.1 GCA_021159445.1 Deltaproteobacteria bacterium
CTGGGCCTCTCACTGAATTCTGGAATCTGGATAAGGGATGATAGGCGGCTTGAAATAGAGCACGCCGGATA
Organism: Deltaproteobacteria bacterium; assembly: GCA_021159445.1. GTDB lineage: Bacteria > Desulfobacterota > Dissulfuribacteria > Dissulfuribacterales > UBA3076 > UBA3076. The sequence continues at coordinate 72 of JAGGRV010000237.1, forward strand.
CTGATAACGATTAGATTCAGGATTCGCTATAGGTGAGAATTCCGTCGGACCTTTTGCAAGAGCTGTTACAGGCTCAATAGGGAATCTGCGCCTTATAGACATCAAAATGTTCAACTAGCTGTTTTTAAAAAAGAAGTTTTTTAGCTTGACAGGGGGAACATAGGATGTCCCCCATTACGGGCGAGATAAGGCTGGTGCATTACATTTCCCCCATTACATCAATAACTTGAGCTACAGTGCTTCAGAGGTTGCCCGGTCTTTAGCGATCAGTCGGGTAAATGCTGGCCGCTGTGCCGAGCGCGGGGAAAAAGTCCTTGACAACTATGAAGATTTGAAAGATATTGTCCAGTAAAGTAACAAAAGTACCAACGTCCCCCATTATGTTGTTTAAATTGGCAACGTCCCCTATCAATTACAGGGCACTGGTTCGTTTTGGTGTCATCACCTGAGGCAGGAGCCGTATGAGTTAGCAACTCACGTATGGATCTGTGCGGGTGGTGCCGGGTAACCGGCATTCCTACCGCGACTCAGATCACATCTAATTGTGGAAGGAGAAAAAAATGGAAGTGACCTGTTTTCTCAAAAGAGAAGGTAACCAATATGCATCTCTGTGCGTAGAATTGGATGTGGCTTCCTGTGGAAGAACCAAAAAGGATGCCCTTGATGGTCTAAAGCGCGCTATTGAAACATATATTGAGTATATGATTTCCGAGGGGCGCAAGAAAGAGATGTATCGACCTGTTCCGATGAATGAGTTGAAGCAATTTCTTTTTCCAGAAGATGATATAGAAGAAAAAACACTTAAGGCAATTCCGCTGAGCTTCCAATATGCTTAAGAATCTATCGAGCAAAGAAGTAGCGTGGATATTAGATCAGATAGGTATCACCTTAAAAAGGCGCAGCAAAGAAGACGTTTTTGAAGGACATTACGGTGGAAAAAGGAGAGTTGTCATCGTTCCTCGAAATAAAAGGAGTATTCCACAAGGTACATTAAGCTCTATTTGGAGGCAGGCTGGAATTACTAAAAAAATTGCGGAAGAACTTTGGACGAGACGCCAGAATCGATGATAATAAAGGGCGATTGAAACATGCCTCGCCAAGCAAGATTAGATGCTCCCGGCCTATTACAGCACATAATGGCCCGGGGGATTGAACGTAGAGAGATCTTCAAAGACGACCAAGACCGCCAATCCTTCCTGGAACGACTTGCTGTGATCTTTGAGAAAACTCAGACCCAATGCTACGCCTGGGCCTTAATCCCAAACCATTTTCACCTCCTTCTGCGAACCGGCCAAACACCTCTGAGTAAGGTCATGCGCCGTCTAATGACAGGCTATGCGGTCACCTTCAACAAACGTCATAAAAGGAGCGGCCACCTCTTTCAGAACCGCTATAAATCAATTGTCTGTGAGAAAGATCCTTATCTCTTGGAGCTTATTCGTTATATCCATCTCAATCCTTTGAGAGCGGGCCTGGTAAAAGATCTGAAAGAACTCGATAGATACCCATGGGCGGGACATAGCGCTATATTGGGAAAAAAGAAAAATCTCCTTATCCCAGTATTGAAAGCCGATAGGCGGATTGCTTTTTCTCAGTTTCGTCCGGGAACTGAGAAAGTAACAACAAATCCTGAAAATCCTGCTTGCCCCGTGAAATTCGAAGACCATTTCACTGAGGTAAATCCTGCCTGCCCTGCTTGCCCCGTAGCTCCGGGAGATGGTGCTGGGGTCAAAAATAAGCCTTTAGCAGAGAAAACCATCGAAGATATCTTGCTCCATTTCGGTGACACCATCAAGGTTGCCCGTCGAAGATATCGGCAGTTTGTAAAAGAGGGAGTTGAGCAAGGCACCCGGCCTGAATTACAGGGTGGAGGATTGATCCGGAGTGCCGGTGGGGACAAAAGGAATCTATTGGGGAGAAAGAAGGAAGAATGGGAACTTGGGGATGCTAGGATCCTGGGGAGCGGGGATTTTGTTGTTCAGGCACTAAAGGAGGCAGACGAACTCCATGAAAGGAGCATTAAGTACAGTATATCTTTAGCTGAATTGATAGAGAAAGTGACCCACGATATTGGAATAGATATCAAGGAGTTGCTATCATCGAAACGGAAACAAGAAATCAGTAATGCCAGAGCAATCATCAGTTATCTATCAGCAATAGAGTTGGGGTATTCTGGGGTAAAAATAGCGGCAGCACTTAAATTAAGTGAAAAGAGTGTCAGTCGCTGCATAGACAGAGGAAAAAGAATTCTTGACAATGATAAACAAATGTATGAGTATTTATATAAAGTCAGAAGGTAACAACGTCCCCCATTACATTATGGTCAAATACCAGAAAATTTGAATAGGATACCTAAATTCTATTTTCGAGAGCTGACCCCTCACTTTTTCCCTATTCCGTCCTAGTACAGCGCAAATGCCTCTCCTAAAAGGAAGCTTGACAAATTATACCCGTTGTATATATTTAGTGTATATACATTATTAATGGTGGAGGTATTATGAACACTGCTAAAATATTCAAAAGTGGTAACTCCCAGGCCGTACGATTACCCAAGGAGTTCCAATTTGATACGTCTGAGGTTCAGATTTTTTGGAGAGGAAATGAAGTTGTGCTCACAAATAAACCGCAGAATTTGTCCCGGGTTTTTGAGCTGTTAACCGAGTTATCAGATGATTTTATGGAGAATGGACGGCAACAGCCTGCCATTCAGGAACGGGAAATATTTTGATGTACATGCTGGACACCGACATTTGCATTTACATTATCAAACGTAAACCTGGGAGTGTTCTGAAACGG
>JAGGRV010000300.1 GCA_021159445.1 Deltaproteobacteria bacterium
AAAGAAAGCTGATGTCAAAGCTCATCTTCCTTTCTCTGTACTGCCTTGTTTATCTCATTATCTTTGTGCTTTCCTCTTACATCCTGCAAAGGATCAATATCATCCATTACTTCGAAATAGTACAAGGCCTTTTGAAATCAGGAATATTCATCCACGTCCTGATGGCGGGCGGGCTTATCATCTGGGGAGTTGTTCTGCTGAAAAGAGAAAGCGGGCCCTGGAACAGGAGTTTTGCCTGGCTGGCCCTAACCATCCCCTGCCCTGTCTGTGTCACGGCCATCTTTTTCAGCGCGGCCTTTCTCCTTTCCTGCTTCCCTGATTCCGGTTATCCGGTTGTATTGGGGGCCTACCTTTTATTTATGGCTATTGTCATTACGACGTTAATCAGCATGAAACTGTGGGGTATCAGGTCGAGTCTTGCATCTGAATCAACTCTGGGGGCGGCTATGTTGATCATTGCCGTCTACTTCTTCCTGTCCGTCATCATCATGCCCCAGTTCAGTGATCTGAGCAAAATTTACAGACTGGCCGCCTACCATAGTGGAGCAGAATCCATTAATGCCAGAGACATTCTGTTGCTCTATTCACTAATGACCACTCTTTTTTCAGCCGGCTTTTGGGCCATGAGAAGAAAAATAAGGAGGAGACAAGGTTGGATATAGGCGCGCTGTTGAAATCTCTTATCTATCTTATTGCCTCCTCTCTCCTCTACCCGGTGCTGTTCTTGCTGGTTGCCTTAGTTGTGTACATAGTGATCTCTTCAGGGTCTTTCTTTGCTGAATGGCTGGAACGGCTCAGGCTAGTCAAATACTTTCCCGAAAGACTCCCCCGGTTGATAAGAGAGGGAAACGATCAGAATTTTTTTCCGCACCGGGTCAATTCCTATTTGGAAGACCTGCGGCTCTTGCTGAACAAAGTGTCTCAACCGGACGGAGTGGAGATAGAAAATATCCTTCAGGAAACGAGTCTAAAAACCTGGGAATCCCTTGACCGTATCAAGATGATTATCCGGATCGGTCCCAGCCTGGGGTTAATAGGCACCCTCATCCCCATGGGAACAGGCCTTGCGGCCCTTGGGCAGGGTGACATGACCAAATTGTCTTCGGACCTGGTAATCGCTTTTACCACCACCGTGGTTGGTCTTGCCGTGGGGATTGTGGCCTATTTTTTTTACACGATAAAGAAAAGGTGGGTGGAGGAAGATATAAAAAATATTGAGCTGGCAACCGAGATACTGGCCAGCGAGATCTTAGAGGAAAGGCACAGATGAGATACTTCAAGAAGAGGAGAGGAGACCCTTCAGGTGATATAGGTGAGAACGATCCCATGGCAGGGGTGGCCAACCTCTTTGACATCGGGCTTGTCTTTATCGTGGGACTGATTGTTGCTCTCTTTGCTGCCCATTACCTCCAGGACCTCTTCAGTGAAAAATCTGAAATCACAATTGTGAAGAAAGCCGAGAATGGACAGATGGAGATTATCACCAAGAAGGGGAAAAAGATAAAGAGGCTCAAGGTCACGAAAGAGAGGGTCAGAGGCAGGGGCGAGAGACTGGGGATTGCCTACAGGCTGGAAGACGGGACCATGGTCTATGTGCCGGAGTAACAAGGCGAATATATATATTGAGGGGAGGGAAGTCTGAATGAAAAGAATCATCTTTTCCCGATTTTTTGCCTTATTGTTCTTAATTCTATTCGCCATCTTCTGGAGTCCTGCCACGACTTTTTCCTATCCGGTAACATTTACGGATTCTGATGGGAATAAAATCACCATCGAAAAGAGGCCCTCGATGGTCGTCTCCCTGGTGCCAACTATTACCGAGATTGTTTTCAGAATCGGGGCGGGCGATGCGCTCAGGGCCGTTACCTGCCACGATACGTATCCTTCAGAAGCGGCGACAAAGAAGATAGTCGGTGGTTTTTTCTCACCTTCCTTAAGGGCCATAAAAAAAATAGAGCCTGATGTTATCTTTGTGTCCAGGCTCCACAAAAGGATAAGAGAAAAATTCGGCCATGGAAGATGCCGGTTGATCAACCTTGAAGCGAATTCCATTTCAGATGTCTATGCGAATATCAATTTGTTGGGCAGGATTTTTAACAGGGAGAAGGATGCTGCAAGGATTATCGACGAGATAAAGAACGAACTCCGAATTGTTGCCAGGAAGGTGGCCGGGATACCTCAATCCGAAAGGAAAAGGGTTATACGGCTCATGGGCCGTGATCAGGTGATGACCCCGGGGGACGATTCCTTTCAGAACGAATATATCAGGCTCGCCGGTGGCATTCCCCCGAGGCTCGGCAAAGATGGGAGTATTGCAGCCGTTACCAAAGAAGAGTGGATGCGGTTTAACCCTCAGATTATTTATGGATGCGGCGGGGACAGAGAAACAGCAAAAAAATTCTTCGACCGCCCTGGATGGAGGGATGTTGAAGCGGTAAGAAATGATAAGATATTTTTCTTTCCCTGCGACCTGACCTGCCGTGCTTCAACACGTGCCGGTTATTTTGTTTCCTGGCTATCAGCAAAGGTTTATGAAGACGAGTTTTTAAGGGAGGAGGGGCAGGTCCTTGAAGATCATGTATTCAAATCACGCAATCTCGATATAGATTTGGATTACATAAGAGATGTCCGTATTTCATGCAGCACTATCCATGATTTTTCAAACAAGACCCTTATCATCGATTTTACGAAACCATTATCCCTGGTCTCAACCCTTGAAGGAGAGCGCAGAGGAATAGAATCGATAGGCAACCATTATTCTTCCCCTCCTTGTTGGGGGATCGGCCATAAACTCGGTTTGGAGGAAATAAGGAAGCGAGTATATCAGGCTATTGGCAAATCAGAGGATACGGCCAGTTTTCTTTT
>JAGGRV010000235.1 GCA_021159445.1 Deltaproteobacteria bacterium
GCGTACCCGTAATTGAGCTTCGCGTTGATCAGCCTGTCGTCCTCGCCGTGCCTTACGACGTTTTCCAGGCCGAAGATGGAGAAGTACTCGCGCCAGTAGTACCGTGCGCAAGCCGCCTCGTCGACGGGAGTGTTTTTCAGGCCGCGTGATGAGCGACAATTATATTTCCCAAGTAACGACAATTAAAATTCCCGTTTGAAAGGAGTGCGTAAACCATTCAAATTACCCATAAGAATGGAGGTATGAATGGTTACGGACAATCAGGTGAGGAGGCTGCTGAAATTGGCTCAAACGGAGAAGACAAAAGCGTTGGCATCGTCGAAAGCGGGCATGGATGCGAAGACAGCGAGGAAGTATTTGCGAAGTGGCCGCTTACCGAGTCAGGTAAAGAAAGAGCATACGTGGCAGACACGGAAGGACCCATTTGCAGACGTATGGCCGGAGATAGAGGCCTTGCTGAAAGAAGATGGCCGGTTTGAGGCGACAACACTATTTGCCTGGCTTCAACGGGAATATCCAGGGCGATTTTCTGATGGTCAACTGAGGACGCTGCAAAGAAAGATCAAGCGGTGGCGTGCGCTTGAAGGCCCGTTCAAGGAAGTATATTTTCAACAAAAGCACAGTCCGGGAGACCTGTGTGCTTCTGATTTTACGCACATGAATGAGCTTGAGATAACGATAGATGGTGTACTATTCAAGCATATGATTTACCATTTTGTGTTGACCTATTCGAACTGGGAGACAGGAACGATATGCTTTAGCGAGAGTTTTGAAAGTATAAGCGAAGGTCTTCAAAATGCATTGTGGGAATTGGGTGGCGTGCCCGTGAAACATCGGACTGACCGTTTGTCATCAGCGGTTCACAAGGTATCGAACCCTGAAGAGTTTACTCAGCGCTACAAAGGATTGTTGAGCCATTATAGGATCAAGGGCGAAAAAATACAAGCCGGGAAAGCCAACGAGAACGGTGACATAGAACAACGCCATTATCGTTTTAAGAAGGCGCTGGAGCAGGCATTGCTGTTACGAGGCAGTCGTAATTTTGCCTCACGTACAGCGTATAGTGAATTCCTCCGGGGCTTGTTTACGCGGTTGAATAGCGGCCGCAAAGAGCGGTTCCAGGAAGAGCTGAGGGTGCTGCGCCGTTTGCCAGAGCGAAGGCTGAATGATTTTAAGCAAAAACGTGTGAAGGTTGGCCCTGGGAGTGCGATACGTTTGCAGCACAATGTCTATTCGGTTCCGAGCCGCCTGAAGGGTGAATGGGTTGAAGCCCGGCTGTATGCCGAGTATGTGGAGATTTGGTATGCGCAACGAATGATAGAGAGAATGCCACGGCTGAGGGGAGAGGAAAAACATCGCATAAATTACCGTCACATAATTGACTGCCTGGTTCGTAAACCTGGGGCTTTTGAGAATTATCGTTATCGGGATGATCTCTTCCCAAGCAGCCGGTTCCGTATGGCATATGATGTACTGACACAAACGATTGCGCACAGAGCGAATAAAGAATATGTGAAAATATTGCATTACGCGGCATCTGAAAGTGAAGCGAGAGTTGACGATGCATTGCGCCTGCTCCTTGAGCAACACAGTGCAGTTAGCTTCGATGCAGTTAAAGCGCTTGTGGATTCATCACAGAAGATACCGTCAGTCACAGAGGTGTCTATTGATGAAGTGAACCTGGAAGCATACGACCACCTTCTTAGCATGAAGGCGGTGCTATGATGGTAAACAACCAGCTCTTGATCTCGTACCTGAAAGAACTTCATGTGCCAACAATACGTGAATGTTATGAAGACATTGCCCGAACAGCAGAACAGGAATTGTTGAGTTATGAGCGGTATCTTCTTGAACTGGCGGAGAAAGAATGCGAAGCACGTAGAGAGCGACGAATTGACAGACTCTTACGGGAATCACGTCTGCCGCTTGAAAAAAATATTGATTCCTTTGATCTGAAACGAATACCGGCAAAAGTCAGACAGCAGGTGACGACACTTCTTGATGGTTCGTTCTTAGATCGAAAAGAAAATGTCCTTGCCTTCGGGAATCCTGGAACGGGTAAAACGCACTTACTGTGTGCCGTCGGCCAGGAACTGATCAGGTCAGGGCGCAGAGTGTATTTTACATCGTGCAGCTTATTGGTACAGAATCTGTTGATCGCAAAACAAGACCTTAAGCTCAGCAGAATGATAAAACGTCTCTCAAAACATGATGCTATCATCATTGATGACATCGGGTATGTACAACAGAGCCGTGAGGAAATGGAAGTGCTTTTTACACTCCTTGCCGAACGCTACGAACGTGGCAGTATCATGATCACTAGCAACCTGCCCTTCTCTAAATGGGAAACGATCTTCAAAGACCCCATGACCACAGCCGCAGCTATTGACAGGCTCGTACATCACAGCGTTATACTGGAATTGAACATAAAAAGTTATCGGATGGAAAAAGCTCAAAATGCACAATGACTAATAGCTATTATACTATGTGCCCTGGGGTACCCCAGGGGGATACAACAACTTACATCTTTAACAAATTGGGAATTTTAATTGTCGTCGAAGAAACTTTATAATTGTCGTTGATCAGAAGTCTACCGGGGAATAGTCCTTATACGCTGTCTGTATCACTCGATTGCTCCCTGTTTTCAGCTTATACTAGGTCTTCGTTAAACGCTGCAGTTATCTATCCTGTATCTGCACGAGCTTCATTCAGACAGTCCGCCGGAAAACTATCAAGTTGAAAGAGTTGTCTTGGACACCTTTCACCTGAAGCATGTGCCGCAAAGCGGCGATCCCGTGAACCGACCCGGTGCCTATGAGAACTCCCAAAGCCGGGCGGTTGATATCGCTCAAGAGTAT
>JAGGRV010000578.1 GCA_021159445.1 Deltaproteobacteria bacterium
AGTTTTATCCAAAAGCTAACCGCTAATGGCTAAAAGCTAACCGCACAGGTCGAAATTCGGGTTAACACGCCCTTCATCCTTCCCCATTGCTTAACAGATTTACTTTCACACATCTCTTAACAAAAAAATAATATTCCCTTAACTATTGCCTAATATTCTGATGTTAGTTTCGCGGTTAACGTATGGATAAGCGGAAAAATATGCGGTCACAAAGAAAAAAGTTGCCATATGACCGCAATTTAATGCATTCAGCTAAAAGGAGAAAGAGATGAAGAAGATCGTATTATTTACCGCATTACTTGCCATCCTAACCGGCAATGCCTGGGCCTTTACAGGGTATCAGGCCCCCATGGTTAACGGCATAGGGCTTTTTATCATTTATGATAACAGCGTTACGGGTGAAACCACCAATCTGGATAATGACGGGGTCATTAACATGGCCAATACCCTGCTGAACGGGGAGGGACCCGGAGCATATGGCTGGAATTTTGTCTACATTCCCTTCATCTATAAGAATGGCTCCGGCCAGGATGTGATTGCCCTGTTTACAGTTGACAGTAATCGCAATCTGGGCCAGCTCCAGAGTGTTACCGTACCGCTTCCCTCCACCTATCCTCCGGCAGCATGCACTGATGGCGGCGTTCTCAATGGAAAGCAGATATGCACGCTCAGTGGAAATATCTCAAACAGCGTACGTCTCACCTCTGATAAATACTGGGAGTTGAGAGGCAAACTTACAGTTGCTTCAGGCGTTGTTCTTGAGGTGGAGGCAGGTACTACTGTATTCGGCAACAAATTTGACGGTACTCTCAGGGATTACCTGGTAGTTGACCGGGGAGGCAAAATCAAGGCCATTGGAACAAAGAATGCCCCCATTGTCTTTACAGGCAGGCAGGCGCTTGAAGGAACTGATACTGTGAGTTCCGGTCAGTGGGGCGGTGTCATAATGGCTGGTTATGCCCCGACAAATCAGGGTGGCGAGGCCCAGTTCGAGGCAGATCCTGATATCTACTATGGCGGCAACAGCCCGGCAGATAACAGTGGAACACTCAAGTATGTAATCATCAGGAACGGCGGGGCTGAAATTGCACCTAACGAGGAGATCAACGGTCTTACCTTATGTGGTGTGGGAAGTGGCACTTCCATTGACTACGTAGAGATATACAACAACCTTGATGACGGTATCGAGTTTTTCGGCGGCACAGTCAATGTTAAGCACGCTGTCCTGATCGGTAATGAAGATGACAACCTTGATACAGACCAGGGATACAACGGAAAAATCCAGTATGCCTACATCAGGCAGACATACATATCTTCAAAGGATCCCAGGGGCATTGAGGCCGACAACCAGCATGCCAATAACGATGCCCAGCCAAGGTCCAATCCCATGGTGGCCAACCTTACTATTGACAATAACGTGCCTGCTGACGCAAGTATCCAGCCTCATGAGGCTATCATGCTCAGGCGCGGCACCGATTACCATATCATGAACGCCGTAGTAACGGGTAATCCCAGGCCGGATAACTGCATTGAGGTACGAAATGATTCAACATGGACTGCCATTTCCAATACATCTGATACAGTGCCCACCTTCGCCGGTGTTGCCCTTGGGAACGTCTGCGAAAATGGCTACTTCGGTGTAAAGGACAACACCACTTATACAGATACGGATCTTGCAAATCTCTTTAACGGTACTGGATCCTACAGCGCCATTTCCTTTAACAACTTCACAAACAGCTTGACCACAACACCTGTTAATCCTGCGACATATGACTCCTTCTTTGACGCAGCCACATTCATTGGAGCTTATGCGCAGGAGAATGACTGGAGACAGGGCTGGGCTGTTGGACTTAATGACTAATAACCCATGATAAACCCGCATCTGGGCATGGCGGATTTCCGTCATGCCCATTTTTATGCATCCCGTGCTTCTCCTTGTCTTAGAGAAGAAATCTTCATTACTGGACGGATAGCAATTTACCCAAACCTACCGGAGTACCCATGAAAATAACAGCCGCTTTCTTCATACTTACTCTGTTTATCACTGTTGCCATGCCGGGAACGGGTTACTCAGAGAAAGATGCCAGCGAGACAGAACTTGAGACCCTGGCAAAGCAGCTCGCGGAACTGGAAAACCAGATACAGGTCCTTTATGACCAAGTTGAAAACAAGACCGAAAGTTTGAAAAACGAAGACAGGTTATTTCTTACGCGAAAGGCGGAAATAGAAAGCTCTATTCAGAGAAAAAATCTGAAGCTCAAACAGATAAATCAGGAACTTGCCAAACAGACTGATCTGCTCAAAGCAAAGAGTGAAGAACACAGTGATGTAGTTCCTGTAGTGACACACGGCATCAGGAGTCTGCAGGCATACATAAATTCCGCGCTGCCGTTCAAACAGAAAGAAAGACTTTCTCAGTTAACTGACCTTGAAACCAAGATTAATCCGGACAATCCCGTTCTGCTTCCTGAAAGGGCGTTGAATACACTCTGGGCCTACTATGAGGATGAAATACGGATGTGCAGGGAATATGGAATCTACAAGCAGACTATACAGCTTGACCGCGGGAATATTCTTGCAGATCTGGTGAAAATAGGAATGGTGGGAATGTTTTACATGACACCTGATAAAGAGGCCGGGGTTATCATGCGGGACGGTGACTCTTATGCACTTAAACCTCTCAAGGAAGATAAGGCAGTAGAGCATGTAACAACTCTCATGGACGATTTCAGAAAGCAGATACGAACGGGATACTTCGTCCTGCCGAACTTTCTGTCTCGATCGAGAGGCGATAGATGAAATGTAACCGTTCACACTCCCTGGCAGCCGATAGGCTTTTGCAGGGTTTCAACCGCGG
>JAGGRV010000199.1 GCA_021159445.1 Deltaproteobacteria bacterium
CCCTGATTCCACTATCAAGTCCCCCTGCCTTTTCAACAGGACATACATGTTCATTTTTCACCCATGGTTCTGACCAAATTTTAAGCCCCAACCACCCCACACCCACAATCAGCTTTCCCATGCGTCATCGGTGGTTGGGAATTCGGTATTCATCTTTATTTTTGTATAACTAGCCTATTAAACATCCCAATATCCACAAACATACAAACAATCAAAATTGCAACCATGATAAAATAACTGGAGCAGAGATCCCAACGAAAAATCCGAGGGAAAAATTACTGATAAAACCTTTCGGTAAAGTTTTCACGACAGCATAAACAGCGATAGCAATGCCAAGCATAAATGCCACTCCCATTACGATGACAATATTGTCTATTGCAACACCTGTGCCAGCTCCAAGGACTAACCCAATTCCAACACATAGTCCCCTAAAAAGCCTCTCTATTTTACATCCATTGAGGTTTAATTGCTGTTCTTCCATGTTAATCTCCTCCTTTTTCAACTTCTTACAGTTTCCTTAGTTTAACCGCAGTCCCATAAGCCAGCAACTCTGCAGCTCCTGCCATTGTCTGAGATGTTGTAAACCTGACATTTACTATTGGCGCCCGCATCCAGTCTTTTTGCATCATCTATCATTCTGCTCATGGCTTCTACCGTCTCAACCTCATATCCCGGTATGTTCTCAGTTGTTGTTACTATCATGATCTCATCTCCTGACACTCAGCGCGCTCCTGCCCGATCCAGATCGATCCATGCCCGGGTAGTGATCTGGTACTCCGGAATGGTGGATCGATGCTGTGCGGTGTTGATGCGCTCGTCCTCTCGATGTAGCAGTGCTCTCTTCAGGATGCACGCGAACAGGCGTTCATCCGGTCGCGGTTCGTTGTGGTTGTGGGGTTGTGGTTGTTCATGTTGGTTATTTTGTTCGGACTGGTCTCTCTCTGACCTGTGCGATTCTTCATTCATTGCCACTCCACACCTCAACCACGCTCCGGCTGTCCATATCGACGAGCGCGGAGACCGATGCATCCGCCCATGTCACGCTCAAGCACGTCTTTGCCACATAGAACTTCGCTGATGTTTCAGGAAGGATCCGTTTCACTGTCGGAACGCCTGCACCAGACAAAGCATCAGCAATCTCCGGATGTTGCATTGCAATTCCAATGGCATCCTGTCTTGTCGTCTCAGGAATCGCTTCGAGCAGATAACCAGTTTGTATGAGTTCACGGTTCCGGTATGCGAAATCATACAGATCAGGATATCTGCATGTAGGCGATGTAGCAGATACACGGAAGTGCACCGCACCGTCCTCGTCCTTTTCCGTGACCGAGACGGTCACGTTATCGTACCCTGTACCCGGATACGGGGCGATCTGGTGCGAGAGTTCAGCCTCGATCAGTTTATGATCGACAGGCGGCGTGCCAGCCCATACAATCATATATGAGCGGTCTTTGTTTCCGGTTTCAGTATCTGTAATACATCCTGCACCGATGATCAGTGCGGTTGAGATTGCGATTATGATCAGTATCGATATCTTCTCCATATTATCACCGAGAAAAGAGAATAAGGCGCATATCCGCGCCTTAATCCGCATCTCCGATCGTTATCGTGTACTCGAACTCTTCGACGTAGTGCGGCAGCACACCAAGCGTCCAGTCTCCGACTGCACCATCTGCGGTGTAGCGTTCGATGTAACTGGTATGACCTTCATGGTACATTCCGCTGTCGCCCACCGCCCCTGGTGGCATGTATGGCGAGACCGTGTTACCACCGAGATCGACCGAGCCATGATACGCGACCATGGTGAGATCTGGTATCACATCTCCATCCGGTCCTCCAAGGGTCACATCAAATGATGGCTGTTCACCGCTGCTGCTTCCGCCGGCAGACATGCCATACCTGTACTGGTTTGACACGATATCGATGGTTATGGGCAGGTCGGTTTCTGCTGTAAACGTCCTGACGAAGGGTTCTGTCGGCTGTGTCCACACCTCAAAACTCAGATGAACCAGAGAGTTCCACTCGTCAATGGATGGATCGTCGATGTTCAGGTCGAGCCCGCCCTCGTATCTTCCTTTTGCGCCGGCAGGTACCGAAAGATGCACACCTACAGTGGCGTTCCCACCTGCCGGCACAACCGGTGGCGCATCTATCGTGATCGCATCATCCTTGAATGCTGGCGCCATCATGCCGCGCCATCCATAGTGCATTCCTTCACCTCCGACTTTCGGAGCGATCTTGATCTCTTCCTCGCCCGTGTTCTTCAGGTGGATCTGGTAATCATATTCCCTGCCGGATTCAACGCGATCATAGATATTAGATGGCTGAATCTGTATCACAGGCGGCTTCCACACCTCGACACTGAAGTCAAAGGCGTTGATATAGTTCGGATACGGCATTGGATATGGTGTCGGCATCACATCGTCTGTGAATGCGATCTGCACACCATAGTGTCCGCGATCGGCATCATCCGGGATTGTAACCGCGATTGTGAATTCTTCTTCAGCATCAGGTTCGAGTTCTGCGGACGCGGGTGTTACCGTAATCCAGGTCTCATCAAAGATATGGTCGCTGTAGGGTTGGGAAACGACCATGGGATCTATTGATATGGTCTTGTTGTCCCTGTTTGTCACTGTTACAGTGATCTGCTCGCTTTCGCCAGGCATCAACTCTGTGTAGGAGTGTCGTGGACTGATCTGAAGTTTCGAAAAGTCCATATCTGGCAGATCTTCTGCTGACACCGGCATCGGTGTACCTGTGCCAGTTTCGGAACCTGTGGAGACAAAGAATGTTGACACCGGCATCGGTGGAACTGCAACCTCTTTTACTGCCATCGTTGCCACTGCT
>JAGGRV010000642.1 GCA_021159445.1 Deltaproteobacteria bacterium
TGTTTCCTTCTGCGGATTTTTGAATGTCAAGGCACGGAGGCCGGAGGAGCCATGAACTCAGGACCGATGGGATTAATTATTGTCTCTTTCAATATTTCATCAATGGCTTCCATGGATGAGTCGTCTAGTTCCCATCCCAAAATGTCTAAAACCGGATCGAGCTGATCCGGCCGCCTCGCTCCCCAAAGGGCAATATTTATTCCCGGTCTATCCAGCAACCACCTTATAGCCAGGTGAATTACACCTTTCCCAAAATTTTTTCGGGCATATTCATCCAGCAGGGTCACAGCCTTCAGGTATTGATCATATCGGGGTTGCCTGAATTTTGGATCTATTTTCCGGAGATCATCTCCTTTAAACTTTGTATCCTTTTGCATTCTGCCTGTAAGAAGACCCCGGCACAGTGGGCCATAGACAAGTGTCGTAATATTGTTATCAATACAGTATGGGAGAATATCGTCCTCGATCTTCCGTTCGAACAGGTTGTAAGGTGGCTGGCTGGTGTGAAGCTCAGAATACTTTTTGAAGGCATCCATCTGTTGCGGGGTATGGTTGCTTACTCCTATGGCCTTGATTTTTCCTTTTCCGTAAAGATTCTGCATGGTTTCGGCAGTTTCCTCAAAAGGCGTTACAGGGTCCGGCCAGTGGATTTGGTAAATATCAATATAGTCAGTCCGGAGTCTGTGAAGAGAATCCTCGATCTCCCTGAGTATACGTTGCCGGGAAGAATTTCTGACAACTCTCCCCTTATCATCCCATTCCAGACCCGCCTTTGTGGCGATTATTACCTGATCCCTATTTCCGTATTCAGCCAAGGCCCTACCTACGAGTTCTTCTGATTTTCCAAATCCATAGACCGGTGCCGTGTCGATAAGATTGATACCCAGATCCAAAGCAGTGCGAATGGTGTTTACAGCCTGCTGTTCCTCAGTACCTCCCCACATCCAGCCTCCTATAGCCCATGTCCCAAGGGCAATGCGTGAGGTCTCAATCTCAGTCCCGCTGATACGCACAAAATCCATAATGCTTTCCTCCTTAACCGTCACACTATGTTTTTATTTTGAATTAGCCACCGCGAGCGGGTTTTAAATTCAAAATAGTGTCTGAACGGATTTTTCGTTCAGACACTATTTACTACTTGATTCATCTTATGAGCAACAGAATCATTTTTGAAATTTGTTTGCTTCATACTTTTGGGTAAGTAAGATAGCCAATGGTTACACTGCAAAAACCATGAAATATGATAAAATGCCATCGAAGTTTACTGAAATAGTAAAGGATATTGCCCTTAGATACGGATGGGATGCCAGGCTATCTAGGGGAATGATTTGGGAGATCTGGGAGGAGATCGTAGGTCCCCAGGTTTCGATCCATGCGTGGCCGGAACGTTTTAAGGAACGAGACATCCTGGTAGTCGTGGTCTCTGATTCAGTTTGGATGCAGCAGCTCTGCTTTCAAAGGCAGCTCTTTATCGATGGACTGAACGTACACTTACCATCCGGGGCCAATATTAAGGATATCAGGTTTGTTTTGGGTGACGTGGCAGAGGTCCGATCCCGGTGGATTCCCCATAAGATACCCAAGAGAGACATGCTGAAAAAAAGAAAGACCCAATTTCCTAAACGTGCTTTGGATGCTGCAAATGATATGATGAAACCTGTCCAGGATCAGGAATTAAAACAGGCAATGACAAGTCTTTACCTGAAATATTCTGAACAAAAAAAACATAACACTGAACGGTGAGCCCTGAACCTGTGAACCTCTTATAGACAATGGTGAATGCTGAGTGGTGAATGCTGAGTGGTGGAAGAAGATTTAAAAGACATATACCTTAATTCAACATTCAAAACTCAAAATTCAACATTTATTGTACGTCGCAGTGACGAGGAAATCGAAGCAACGCAGCAGATGGGGTATTTTCAGCGGAATCATGGCCTGTTTAGAAAAATTGGAGGCAAAACCCTAAGCTCTTCCCCTGCATCTTTACATCCCTCAACCAGAATCAGTTTGGCCGGTAGATTTAAATCGGGGTGAATCATTCTCAATCTTTTAGGTTCAAGGTTCAGATTACGCATGCCGGTCAAAAGTTTGGCAGCACGGTCAGCAGAATAGATAAGGCTTACCCTGCCTCCAGGGTGAAGAGCATAACGGGTAGCAGAGAGTATCTGCTCAAGGTCTGTCAGGATCTCGTGCCTTGCAAGGGCCTCCTGGGAATTCTTGCATAGTCTGCCGGATACAGGAGACCTGTAAGGCGGGTTAGTCACTATATGGTCAAAACTGCCTGCAGAAAACATCTCCGGGATTCTATTTAAGTCCGATTCATATAATGCGATTTGTCCATCCAGATGGTTCAAGCAGATATTTTTTTCTGCGATTCTGGCAAGATCTTTCTGTTTTTCAATGGCTACTATTTTTACATTGCCGTACTTTTTGGCAAGGACCATGGCAATGACCCCGCATCCTGTGCCAATGTCCAGGATATGATCGAATTTTCTGATTCTTACAAAGTCCGCAAGCAGTAACGAGTCTACAGAAAAACGGTAACCATGCCTTGGCTGGAGGACCTTGATATCGTAATCCCTGAGGCAGCTCTCCGTGACTTCAGATGAGATTTCTGGTAGATGTAATTCTGTTTTTTTTACGTTTTGAGCCATGATTTTATGCTATTATTTTTTCTTTGAGACCATTATAACCTGTTATGAAAAAGGTAACTACTCAGGTGGATAGACTGAAGGTAGAAGGTTTTTAGGGACAAAACATGCGCGATCATACAAAACTCAGGGCATTCGAGCGTTGCGAGATGATTGATATACTTCAGCCTTCAGCCTTCCACCTAAATACCTAAG
>JAGGRV010000267.1 GCA_021159445.1 Deltaproteobacteria bacterium
CGCTTCTGGTAGCCGACCTGCTTCAAGGAAAGACTGCCTATCGTTTTCCCTTACCCAGAATGTCCTGATAGAAACGTTGGCTTTTGCGTGTTCATCTTTTTCCGATGTGAGGATCAGCATGGTTTCTTGATCCGAAAAGGCGAACATGCGGTCTGGTAGGGCTATGGTTTCTATGTTCCTGTAGTTTCTGGCAATCCGGTCTTGAAGATCGGAATATCTCCTTCCCATAATGGCAGATTTTGGCAAAATGAAGCCCAGCATTTCCGGTGGATGCTCAAGGACTCTCCGCAAAACCTCGTAAGGCTTGTGGACACTCTGGATAGTCTCCTTGTAGCGATTTCTCTCAGCCTGTGTAAAGTCTTCGAAAGGGGGATTACATAGAACGATTCGGGACGTTTTTATTCGCCTTTCAAGAATATCGCTCCGGAAAACATCTTTTGACAGGATTTGCCATCCGTCCGGGTTGGGATAGTCGGCCAACATGAGAGACAGGCGACACACCTCGGCGGCGAAAGTGTCAAGTTCAATAGCTGTTAAGCGTTTTTTTAAGTAATTATGTCTTTGCTGGTCTTTCCACGAAGGTGGTAATAGTTCTCGTAGACGCCGCAGGGCAGCAACCAGAAAAACACCATGTCCAGCACAGGGCTCCAGCACGTAACGCCCCGCTTGGTGCAGCGACTCAAAAGGAAGCCGATCCACCATAAGCTCGGCTATTACTGAAGGCGTGCTATGTACACCAAATTGTTTCCTGGTTTCCTTCTGGATGAGTGTGTTTTCATAGATGAAAGCCATATCTTCCACGGAAAGATTTTGAAAGTTAAAAGCGCTCCTAAACCTATCCCACACAACTTGTTGCGTATTAGGCTCGTCGACAATTTGCTGAGGCTCAACATCTGAAAGCCCATAGAATCGTTGGACTCTATCAATGATGATATTCGCCTCAGGAGCTGACCAGCCTCCAAGGTGTTTTTTATCATTAAAAATTTTTGCAGCCAGAAAGCGAAAAACAAGACGAAAAAGGGATGTCCGTTCTGGTTTAGTCCCTAAAGCGCTCTCATGCAAAGTAATGGCTTCGTGTAATATACTCCTTAGCAGTCGATCCAATTTACCGTGAATCATCCCTTTAAGAGCAGGCAAAAGGCCGATGTCAACAAAATCTAGCTGATAGGGCTTTGTCAACGGTGTAATAGCTTTGGCCCTAAAAATCGCTTCAGGGCTCCACTTTTCTTTGTTTAGCCTAAAAGCTTGTCGAATATGTCGGTTTGGGATTGACTCTAAAAGGACCACTTCTTTAGTAGCCTTAATACGGTAACGGTCTAAATGATCTGGAAATGCTTCAAAAACCATTGGTGCACCCAGGGTTCGGTACATTGAAACATTTTGTGGCCCGGATTGGCCATTGGCACTCAGTACACCGATGCAGGCGTTGCGATATGATGGCGGCCATTGTGCAAACGCCGCCAACGGGATAACCAGTTCACGTGTTCCAGAGTAGGATGCATCATCAAAGGCGTAGTTTTCCTGCAATAGCTTATCCATATAGCCCAACTGTTTCAATTCATCACGGATAGTGCTTAATACGCCCATTTTGACTGCCTCCACCTATTTGTTTCCTTCGTTACTACCAATGGTGGGACGGACATTACCTTTTTTATCGCCTTCAAAGAACCAATTCTACTCTCATAAGCCACATCGAAATTTTGCAACCTAATTATCTCCGCACCAATCTGCTCCGTATCAAAGCGGAAATATTGCTGTTTCGTAATTGCACTGAAATACATGCCTTTCTCGATCACGATCATATCCGCTCCATCGGTATAGATGATCAGTCTTGTGAGAGGCTCATTATCCGGCAACATCCGGGAAAGGTTTCTCACCCCTTCCCTCATTTTCTGGAGGCTTAAACCCGCTCTCCTCAGTGAAACCAATATCCTGAGTTTGACGATATCCTTAAAGGAATAAAAAGAAGACTTCCCAATCCTTTCCGGGGAAACAAGATTTATCCTGACCCAGTATTTCAACTGATTAACTGTGGCTCCGGTCAGTTTTTGGACGAATTTCGTTGGAAATATTTTATGCATGTCTAATCTTTAGATGAAAAATGGGACTTTTCCAAACATTTTTCATCTAATCAAGGCACAAAACAGGCAAAAGGTCAAGACTTTTTCGAATCATCCCCCGAAAAGAAGTTGGCTAATGCTCCTCCTGCGAATCGGCATGCAATAATAACCTACCATGAGCCAAATCGGCTTTCAAAATTGACCCACCCCTATGAGCTGTCTATGCTGCCACCAATCAGAAAAATAATTTGGTTCGGTCTTTTCTCCCTCGCAGACGATCAGTATTACGTCATATGGCGCCTTCATCGCACGCCGACGGCGCAACGACTCAGCCTTACGCTCTTTTCTCTTGTGAAACAGGTTGTCGGTGCCCACTAAAACCTCAATTCGCCCGGAAAAGGCAGTGCCCCATACCTGCCATATAAATAGCCTTTTTGCAGGGCCTCGCCCTTGCGTGGTTTATAATCCGATAGCGGATAGAGGCGGGTGGCGTTTCCCGCATCCTTTTCAACAAACCAGACCTGGTCCCTCCGAAGGAGAGTTTGATCCAGGACGGTTGTATCATGAGTGGTAAAAACCAACTGTGCGTTGTGACGGTTCGTTTCAGGGCTATGGAGGAGATTCAAAAGAAACCGAATCAGGAGAGGATGCAGGCTTGTGTCCAGTTCATCCACAAAAAAAACAAGGCCCTTTTCCAGAACATCCAGCCAGGGGCCTGCCAAGGCAAAAAGCTTTCAGCTTCAGGCTTTCAGCTCTTATGCAACGCAGCATATGGGGTATTTTC
>JAGGRV010000539.1 GCA_021159445.1 Deltaproteobacteria bacterium
TAAAAAATGGCCCTATGCCTATGAAAATTAGACGATCCTTTTTTCTGGCTATCTACCATCCCTTATCCAGATTCCAGAATTCAGTGAGAGGCCCAGGATTGTCCCCCACGAGGTCCTAAACGGCCTCAACGGAGTTAGACAGGCTCTCTCGCCGAATAAACTCTATTTTTTTATCTTTAGTAATTCCGGATTAAAAGGCTCCTTTTTCTTCATAAGTGTCCAGGCAATAACAAGGAGCTTGGCTGCCAGTTTCACTCTCATCTTGGTCTTGATACCTTTTTCCTTTTCACGGCCTCTGAGCTTCTCTATAAACCAGGAAGTAAAGTGTTTGTTTTTGGTAGAAGCGACGAGGGCTGCCTGGTATAAACCATAACGAAGATCAGCTTTACCTCTCTTGGAGATTACAGGTGTAACAGAGTCAGAACGCTTGCCGCTTCTATTGGCGTTTAAGTCCCAACCGGCTGTCTTTAAAACCTGATTCCCTGACTCAAATCGAAAAGGATCCCCTATGGCGGCAAGTACGATGGCAGAAACAACAGGACCAAAGCCCGGTATGGAAAGCAGATATTTATACTCAGGAAAAAGAATACATATCTCTCTGACCTTTTCGTTGATACTGCCTATGGTTTCCCTTGCCCGTTTTAATGCCTCAACCAGGACTTCTGCTTCAAACTCGGCTGCTATTCCTGTTGAACAACCAATAGAACAATGCGCACTGTCCCAAATGGCCTTCAAGCGCTGATGCTGCCTAAAGCCTCTGTCTCGAGTAGTCACCAACTGAAAAAAATCTTCGTATTTCATTTCCGCAATCTTAGAGGGACTGAGACACCATCGTACAATGGCCAGGTTCTCAGACTCGCTGTGGCCATAATATCTGTCCAGCTCAGGGAAAAATTGGGCCAGGAGATGATTGCGGATCCGAACCCTGAAACCATGTTCAATCTTCTTGAATTTCTTCTTCAGAGACAAAAGACCCCTTAAGTCACGAAGGACATGGGTAGGATATTCGTAAAAAAGACATTTGCCCTGTGATATCAGATCCGCCACATTGGCTGAGTCCTTCATGTCATTCTTGTCCCAGCGCCCGTCTAATAGTTCCCTGTTCCGCTTTACCGCAACTCCGGAGACCAATACAAGATCATGTTTTTTGTTGATCAAGAATTCAGCCAGGGGCTTGTGGTAGTTAGCAGTAGGTTCAAGTCCAAATGCCACCTTTTTATGACCGTTTGAAGCACTTATGGATTCGACATGCATCAGAAGTTTCTCAAAACCCTCTTTGTTGTTTTCAAACACCAGGCGTTTCAGGAGCGTCTTTCCTGTGGCCGTACCAAGAAAGGCATTGTGCTTCTGTTTGGCTACGTCGATTCCAATAATGAGATGCTCCCCAGAACCCCTGATCTCTTTCTTCAATTGACGAAATTGCTCAAGCCTGATAATTTCTCTGTCATTCACAGTGAAGCCTCCTGTTTGAGATTTTATTTGGTTGGTACCTATATATATCTTAACAGGAGGTTTCTTTTTTGGTAGTCTATTTCTTTTAGATAGATGTGATAGACTTTTGAGGTATATTCTCTATCTGATTTAATATATAACGTTCGTTCCGAGCGTGCATAACTTCTGAAAACTATTGTCACAATTATATCTTATCTTTTAGTTCGTCACAGAAAAGTGCAGGATTAAAGGATTAAACGAACTCAACGAACCAAACAAGCCCAATAACTCAACGAACCCAATACAGATATTCACCGCCCGCTTCGCTCGAGACGCAGAATTCGCAGAGTAAAACTATTTTATTGTCGGAGGAGCCGACAATAAAGATATTTAATGGTTCACCTCTGTGCTCTCCGTGCCTCAGTGGTGAGATATCTTTGTATTTCACTATGTTAGTTCCACCACAAGGACACAGAGAAAAAACAATTATTTTTTTACGGCCTTCTGTAGAATGCCTACAATTGCGTTTATGATATTATTGAATGCTATGGCATTAAGCCTGCCGGCTTCGGCTATCATCAGGGAACTGTTGGCGGTAAAAAGTTTACCAGGCCTTGCATAGCTCACTCTTTGCAGGGAACCGACTTCAAAATCACTGTCGCTAATCCGGATGGCTGCCGGATCAGAGTATGGATTGCTCGTAACCTGACAGAGTATCCAGTCATCTCTGCCGGTAAAAGCGAGAACTACTGCCGGTCTAAGCTTGGATGACGAAAGGTCCGAAAAAGGAAATCTGACAAGCGCTACTGAACCTTCTGAAGGTGCGACCATGCTTCCGCCTCCTCAGGACGATTCCAATCTTCTGAAAGAACTGCTTCGCTCAGCAGGGCCGTTTCAGCTATAACTTCCGATTTTTCATCAAGAATCGTGAGTATTGCTTTGCAACGTTTCCTCAAATGAATCGGTTCCAGAAGACAGACTTCACCATTTTTTTCGATAATTGCTTCCACAGATCTAAGCATATTCTCTTTCTCCTTATATAATTAATGCTTGAATAATAGACCCTTTCTAATTCGGGATTTAAGGGACTTCTTTTTTCTAAGCATTACCTTCAATTCAGTTTTGTGTCAACGAAGAATCATTATATCAACTGAATAGGGGGCAGGCGAATAATGTAGCTCCAAACGGTGACTCCTTGACTTATACCATCAGCTTCGGTGATGGGACTGCCAATGGGAGCGGTAGCCAGGTGGTGCATACTTATGCGACGAAAGGGACCTATACTGCGGAGGTTTCAGTGGATGACGGAAATGGCCATATTGTAGGAGAATCACTGCAAGTGACGGTCAATGATATTCCTCCTGCCGAACCAACAAACGTATCTGCCAATTAATACCTAAGCCATAAAAGCA
>JAGGRV010000419.1 GCA_021159445.1 Deltaproteobacteria bacterium
AAAGGGACTTTTCCCAGCGTAATTAATTTTGAAATTAATTATCTGAAAAACTATATCCACTATGGTTGGGTTCTGCGGATTGCTGATGTCAACCTTTTGTATGCCGAGCCCGGCAACGTAAGCATGCGAACCGGAAACATAGACTCCAGAAGCCCAGGGGATATCCAAGGAACCAACTATTGAAGGGGCGGCCGCCGTTTCTCCGAACAAGCCACAAAAAAATATTAACAGTGTAAACATGAGTTGCTTCATCTTTTCATCCTCCTAATGCAAAATATGTATATGTTTTTTTAGTCCAGGGGCATAATCGCCGCGGATCAGTCGCGAGCACGTGGGCAAGCTCGCTTGTCTGCGCGCGCAGTCGACTGCAGCCGCTGGTTCAAGTAAGGCCGCTTCGCGGCAGATTATTCTTCTCCCTGATTTAGAACCCTTTACCCTATACACCTTTTTTATCTGCATATCACCGGTCTTGACTTGCCCCAAGACTTCGTCCGTGAGTTCCGGCATCAGCGGAAGTCCCGCGTTCTTGCTGCATCCGGCTCCGAGCAGAAACGCCAGACGACTCTGCGAAAGCAACTCACGCATGTCTTGAACGACGTCCTTGAGTTCGGGCGAGAAGAATAATGTTAGATCGTCACTCATGTTTTCGTCCCTGTGGCTTCCTGAACCCATTCGTAGAACTTTGTCTTCAGAAGCGGGTTATCCATCCAAGACTGGTCGGGTTCGGGATCTTGGATGACTTCTTCGACGGATTTGAGTCGTGGCATAGGCTTTGAACTGATGTGTCCTTTGCCCGTCACCCATCGAACTTGCCAGGCCTCCTTTATGGCGCGGACGATGAGGTTGGTCATCTGGCAATCACCGAGGCAGTAGTCCATTACCTCCTGATGATTTCCTGCACGCCATTGTTTTGGTGCGTCAGCGCTGTCCATGAGTTTCTTTTGCGGGATGCCCATTCCTTCTGCCACTTTTCCCAGCCCGACGGGAAAACCGGCCTGGTTGAAGAACTGGAACATGGGGTCGTAGCTCTTCAGAGCAATACGAGCGGCAAGGGCCATGTCATCGGCCTGATGTCCGATCCATTTCAAGTCGAAGCTCAAGCCGTTCCACGCGCAGACCATGAATTCCATTTGCTGCATCTCTTCGAGATACTCCAGGAGTTCATGCGCCCGTTGCTGCGTCAAGTTCAACGCCGGACGACCTTCCTCATCCTCGGAATACCATACCCGTTCCTCCCCGTTATGAATGGCCGTTGCCGCCACCGAAATATGAAACGGCGCATACTTTTCCATGTCCTCGTATTTGCCCAACTCGAAGACATCCGAGATCTCTATGTCAAAGCTCAGTAACTTCATGCCTGATCCTTTTAATTTTATTTCAGCCGGTTAGCGTAGCCCGTCCCCAGCCCTTGTCCTTGGCGGCTTGAATTATTTCAGTTTGCTGTTCCAATATTCGATGTAGGCTACATAAGCCTTTTTGTTAGTCAAGAATCTTATGTGCTGCTCAACATTCAGTCTGTACGCTAACATGCTGTTTATTCCCATCCTCCGCGCTTTTTCCATTCTGTGGTTGCCATCAATCAAGTTATATTGCCCGGGAGAAATTTCTGCTAATATTACCGGCCGAGAAATCTCAACTGAATCCATATGAGACTCGTTGATAGATGAAAAACCTTTGAAAAAATCGCTTACCGCTACCTCCTCAAGAGTAATGCCATTAGGGTTTTTTTGAATATACTCGAGCATTTTTGTGATATTAAACTCGAAAATGCCATTTGGAAACAGCTCATCTCCGGTAGTAACGGGGCATGGAGTGAAATCATTATCGACTTTCAACATTTTTGCCAATTGGAGCTCCCCTATATCAATAGATGATCTTATCTTTGTCGCTGCTTGTTGTCTTGACTCCGGCTTTGCCCACCAGCTATGATCAAGCGGATCACCGGTTCTCCCACGCTCGCCTTCACCCGCTGCACGGGAATTGCCGATAGTGGATAAATCATACAAGAACAACTGTTTAGCTGCAAACAAATATCAATTGAACACGCTAGTGCAGTCGGTGTGCAAGGCGTTGTTAGCTGCTATTCATACTCATAGTCTGGATTATTTACAGTTATTTCATCGATTTCTGATACTTCCACACTCATACTGCTGATCAAATTATCAAGGTAGTTTAATATTGTTTCTCCATTTGGGACTTGCAATAAATTGAATGTTACAGCTATACGCCCCGACACAGTTAATGAGAATTCCTCTTCTGCTTCAAAGTAATGTCGATTGTCATATTCTGATATATTAATAGTATTGGCCCTTTCGTCACTCAAAGTAAAAAAGTCCGACTTGAATATATAATAGTCAGCAACTACGTCCATCTCAAACTCAAATGGAATGGCAATTATACCGTTGCCATAATACTCTGCGACATCAAAGTCTAGCCCTATATCAGATGGTATATCGAGCATAGAGATAGTGGCTTCATTATTATCATCTGGGATAAATGGATCACTAAATGCGTGACCATCTAACTCATCAAAAAGTTTTGGCGATGCTAATTCCGTAATCTTGTTAGCTTTGGCCTTGAGATATTCAATTATTGATTCGAAATTATCGACAACTTCAGTTTCCTTCAAGGCATTTTGACAAGATTCCGACCTTACAAAGTCATCCAGAGTGCTGTAAATTACAATATTTTGTATTCCCTTACATGCTTTACCGAACGCCTTGTCAGACGTTACCACGATTAGTTCATTGACATTTTTGGACACACAGAGATCACAAGAAATTGCAATTTTTCCCAAGTTAAAAAGGGCACCAGTATTTTTGTCTAGTTGATGCCATT
>JAGGRV010000201.1 GCA_021159445.1 Deltaproteobacteria bacterium
CTACTCCTTTTTAATGCTAATGGCTAACCGCTAACGGCTAACCGCACAGATCCAATAATTTTGGTCACACATGTATGTTCCGGCTGCCACCCAAAACCATGGTTTCGTAAGAGTCAAAAATTGCAAAGTTTGGTGCTATTAAATCAAGGAGTTTTTTATCACTGCACCTCCATCTTTTTGGTTTTTACCAAGCCGACAGAAAACATTGAGGAGATAGCTGATGAAAAAACAATTTTTAAAATTGTTAGCGCTGTCTGTGGCGCTTCTCGGTCTTTCTGCTTTTTCCGCCTATGGTAAGAAGCTACTTGGTCCGGCAATTAATTTTAAGCCTTTAAACAGCATCAATGTCGAAGGTGTTGCTGAGATCGTTGACGCAACCCCGGATGGCAACACCATTCTCTACACGAACAGCAAGAAAAAGGAAATTGGCATCATTGATATCACTGATCCACAACTACCAAACATCCAGAGCGGTATTCCCGTTGTCGGAGAACCGACAAGCCTATCTATCACTCCGGACGGCAGATACGCCCTTGCTACCGTATGGTTGAACAAGCCGGAGGAGGGACAGGATCCTCCTGACCTGAATAGCCATAGCGCCCTGGTAGTGATTGATATGCAAAGCAAAAGTAAAATCGGAAGCATCGATATCGGCTTTCATCCCGACAGCGTGAAGGTCACGGAAATCAATGGCCGGGCTGTCTCCGTTATTGCCATTGAAAATAAACCAATCATCTTGGATGAAGAAGGCAAGGTGACCGACGACGACGAACCGGGCAACCCCAACGATTTCAGTGATCCCGGCTTCATCCAGGTGGTCTATGTTGACACGCAGAATCCTGCCGACTCGGAGGTGATTGATATCAGTCTGGAATCTGTTCTGCGCCCTGAAGACGGTTTTCTTTTTGTTGATGATCCCCAGCCCGAGTTTGTTGACATTCACGGAAGCACAGCCGCAGTCTCCCTTTAAGAAAACAACGGAATCGCCGTTGTAGACCTTGCAAATAATCCGCCTGTTCTTTCGCATGTTTTCAGTACTGGACGGGTTGGAGACCGGCCCGCCGATCTTGTTGAAGACAATATGATCTCATTCGGCCAGCTCTATCCGGCTGATGTCCTTGGCGAGGAGCCCCTGGCCGGTTCACGTTTGCCAGACGCCATCGCCTTCAGTCCGAACGGAAAATCCATTTTGAGCGCTGATGAAGGCGATATGAATTTCACCGGTGGCCGCGGATGGAGCCTCTGGTCGGTAGACGGCATGTTTTGCTTGGATGATGCTGGCCACTTGGAAAAGCAAGCAGTGCGCTTCAGCCATTATCCGGAAAGCCGCTCGGAGAATAAGGGAATTGAGGTTGAAGGTGTGACAACAGCAGTTTTCGGCGGTCATCCTTTAGCCTTTCTTGTATCGGAACGCGGTTCCTTCATGGCGGTCTATTCTCTTCGGAACAAAAAACATCCCAAACTGCTCCAGATTCTGCCCACCGGCGTTTCACCAGAAGGAGTAAAGGCAATTCCGCAGCGAAAACTTGTTATAACCGCCGATGAAAAATCAGGAACTCTGACCGTGTTCAAAGGGATTCACCGGATCTACAAAGCTCCGGTGGACCAGCCCTGCCTGGCTTCCCGGCCTACGGCCAATCCCGAACCTTGGGCCGCTATCTCAGGCCTTGCCTGGCAAAGCCCCTTTCATCTCGTCGGGGTTCCAGATAATGCCATGCCCACCGCCATCTACCAGATACGCATCGGCATCCCCAGCCACTTTGCTCCGGTGCGCGTATTGCAACAGGTGACCCGCAACAACGAACAGGCCTGGTATGATGGCGAAGGAATAGCGGTTGATTCATCCATATTGGCTCCGCATAGGCCTGGCTGGTGGATTGCCAGCGAAGGCAATGCCAAGTTCGGTAAAGAAGAATACCAGCCTAACCTGCTGGTCCAGATTGATGGAAAGGGCGGAGTGTTGCGTGAAATCAAGCTGCCCCATCACATTGATTCTTCCGAAGGCGGGCTCATCCGGAAAAACGGTTTTGAAGGGGTGGCGGTCTCGGAGGACGGTAATTTTCTCATTGCCCCGATCCATCGACAGTTTGACGGGGAACCCGCGGAGTTCACTCGTATTGCCCGGCTTGATCTGCAAACGCTGACCTGTGAGGAAGATGGAGAGGTGCAGGTCTGCTCAGGCCAGTGGGATTTCTTTTTCTACCCACTGGACGAAACCGATAACAGCAAAAGCTGGATCGGTCTTTCGGAAATCTTGGCCATGGGCCCGAACGAATACGCTGTAATCGAACGGGACAAAGAACTGGGCGGCAAATCAAAGGTAAAGAAAATTTACGCTTTCAGCCTGGATTGCCTGGAAGACGGCGACACCATCGTTAGAATCCAGTGGGTCGATATCCTGCCTCTCTTTTCACCTTATGAAAAAGTAGAAGGCCTTGCCCTGACTCAAAGCGGCGATATCTGGGTGGGACTTGACAATGACGGTGGGGAAGTGGAAAGCCGTCTAGTGAACATAGGCCAACTTCCCAATCCTTTCTAATGGTTTCATCCTGTCCGATCTGAATAAAAATCCCCGTCAGTTGTAAAATCACGGCAGACGGGGATTGTTTTCGTTCTTAATAAAACGCGGGGTTGACGAGTCACCTGGGAGAGGGCTGCCGGTAATACTCCATGCACCTTAGTGTCCTGTCAAGCAACAACTGACGCATCTTGCTTGTCCTTTTACCTGCCTGACTGCGTTACTCCTTCAGTTACATAGCACTGCTATGCTCCCTCAGTCGTGCCTTGCAGGCAGATAAAATTACTTCGCAATCTTGCGTCACTTCTCACTTGAC
>JAGGRV010000458.1 GCA_021159445.1 Deltaproteobacteria bacterium
TTTTATCCAAAAGCTAACCGCTAATGGCTAAAAGCTAACCGCACAGGTCGAAAATTTTCTGCCACAAAAAACGCGAAAATAATTACTAAGGTACTAAATCCCCCTTGATTTTAGAAAAATAGTGGTATAATCATAGAACGTAACACCCCCCTTTTATATGCAGATTTTGCATATAAAAGGGGGTTTAAAAGGAATTTTTATGATTAAAAGATATTCTGAAGATTATCTGCGGCAATGGTATTCGAAAAAGAACCGCAAGCCGCTTGTTATTCGGGGAGCAAGGCAGGTCGGAAAGTCAACACTTGTCAGGGAATTTTCAAAAAACCGCGGACATTCTCTTCTGGAAATTAATCTGGAGAAGCATTTGAATATGGAGGATGTATTCAAGCGGTTAAATGTAGCAGAGATCCTTAATGAAATATCATTGATTACAGGAAAACCGCTGAATGCAAAATCAGGAGATATTTTATTTTTGGACGAGATCCAGGCAACACCATCGGCAATACCGGCACTGCGCTATCTGTACGAAGAAAAACCGGAGTTGCATGTTATCGCGGCTGGTTCACTTTTGGAATTCACCTTAAAAGATCATAACTATTCAATGCCGGTTGGGCGGATTGAGTATCTTTATTTAGGTCCCATATCATTTTTTGAGTATGTAACAGCTGGAAATTTTGGTCATTTGGTCAGCTATATCCGGAAATATAACCTTGAGGATGACTTTTCCAATGAGGCTCATCAACAACTGTGTACCTTATTGCGGGAATATATGATCATTGGCGGAATGCCGGAAGCTGTTGCGGTGTATCTTGATACGGGGGACATGACACAAGCTTTTCAGGTTCATCACTCAATTCTGGATACTTACAGAAATGACTTTAATAAGTATGCTACAAAAACAGCCCTTCAACGGCTCCAACGGGTATATAGTTATGTGCCGGCTGCGACAGGAGAAAAGTTCAAATACAGTAATGTAAATCCAGCCTGGCAGGCCCGTGAAATCCGTAGTGCCGTTGATCTTCTTGACCATGCGGGTGTGATATTCAAAGTACATTGCACAAGCGGAGCAGGAATTCCCCTTGATGCCAATGCTGATGATAAGGTTTTTAAAACCTATTTCCTGGATGTGGGCCTCATGAACACAGCTTCAGGTATGAAATCATTATCAAGAGATGAATTCTTGTCGGTCCGGTTTGTAAATGAAGGTAAAATGGCCGAACAATTTATAGCCCAGCACTTAAGGTTTGAGAAAGAGATGTATATTCGACCGCAGTTGCATTATTGGTTAAGAGAAAGGCGTAAAAGTAACGCTGAAGTTGATTTTCTTATTCAGTCCGGCCGTTTTCCAATCCCTGTGGAGGTAAAGGCGGGTAAAAGCGGCGGTCTGAAATCACTCCATCTGTTTTGTGAGATGTACAATTTACATAATGCTGTACGTTTTGACCTTAATAAACCCTCAGTATTAAATTGCAATT
Organism: Deltaproteobacteria bacterium; assembly: GCA_021159445.1. Taxonomy (GTDB): domain Bacteria; phylum Desulfobacterota; class Dissulfuribacteria; order Dissulfuribacterales; family UBA3076; genus UBA3076. Next base: position 1,476 of record JAGGRV010000458.1, read on the forward strand.
ACAAAATTTCAACGGGAGATAAAACGGCTAATGTGACTTACAAGCTTGTCAATTTACCATTGTACATGGTTGAGGAAGTCCGGCGGATAGCCGTAGCCGCGCGGCATCTTCCAACTTCATAGCACTGTCTCAAGAAGCTGCTGCAAACAATCTCGCTTGTATTCCAGGTGGTCCAGACGCTGCAAATCTCGCCAGGAATCAGCTTCTTCCAAAGTGCCATCTCGATAACGTGCTTCCATCTCATCAACGCTGGATACGCCGTAGCGACCGTAGATCTCGAAGCTCTCCGCCTTCACCCCCTGCCCCGAACCTTTATCACCGCAGAGAGCGCAGAGAGAACAGACAAAAAAACAAGCAGTTAGGCTTATCAGAAAAATATTCTTGCAAATATGTAGTATGCAAGCTACATTTTGTTATGGAAATATCGGTTCAGGAAATACGAGAATATATAAGGGGTGACGGTAAAAATTATTTTAGAAAATGGCTTCGATCCCTGCAAGATAAACAAGCTCGCGCCAAAATTCGTGTTCGGTTAAACCGAATAAGACTGGGAATTTTTGGCGATGCCAAGGCTGTTGGAAATGGTGTAAACGAAATCCGCATCCATCATGGTCCTGGCTATAGAATCTACTTTGGTAGAGTCAGCAATACTATCGTACTTCTTTTATGCGGAGGCGATAAGGAACGTACAATAAATAACTTGAACAAATTAATGTCTTTTTTGCCGTCTTCTTCGTTGCTCGTCGATCACATAACCCGTTATGCTCGCTCCTCGCGCCTTGAATACAACAAAAAATCCTATTAATTTTTGTTCAACTTATTTATCTCCCGTTCCTAAGAAGACACAACATCAAGATATTCAAAAAGCACAAGCATTCTGGAAGGATTATCAAGGGAGGTCGTTATGGAAGCAACCTCAGTAAATTATAAAGATGGACTTTTAGAGGATTTAGCAAATTCTGACGAAGCAGCGGCATATCTAAACGCTGCATTGGAAGATGGCTCTCAAGAAGTATTTTTGCTGGCGTTGAGGGACGTTGCAGAAGCCAAAGGCATGTCAAAGCTTGCTCAGGCGTCGTCTCTGAATCGGGAAAATATGTATCGTATGCTATCAGTACATGGCAATCCTCAACTTTCCAGTCTCAAAACGTTACTCGAAGCTATGGGGTTAAAACTTACAGTGGAAACCAAGGCTGCAATGGCATAGGCTTGGCCCTTGCCCCAAATCTTATTTCACTACAGAGAGCACAGAGAACAGACTTAAAAACTCACGCCGTACGGCGTTCAAAAAACACTCGATTTTTTCCGGTATTCTGAACCATCGCGAAGCGATAAATAATATTTTTTCTCTGCGTTGAG
>JAGGRV010000628.1 GCA_021159445.1 Deltaproteobacteria bacterium
AGAAAAATCGTAAGACTACGTGTCCCCTAAGAGTCTTTTTAGCATGTCCCTCGTCATCCCCCAGTATCCGTGTATCTGACGCCTGTTTTTGTCCCCGCCTTCTGAACGCAAGAACCGCCGACCAACGGTGCATGGATGCAGGCTCCACGCTCAAAAAGGCCGTGGTCAGGTGGACTGCTGAAGGGTTTGGCGATGCTTGGCAAGTCACAACAAGCGACCGCGCCACTTCTTTGGATCCCGGGATGTATGGAAGATACAGTAGACTGTCACCTTCCCACCGGCATACTCGTAAAAGATGGCGTACGGAAATCGCCTCAACAACGCCCGACGATATTCCTCGTGGACTTTCGCGTGGAGTTCGGGCATGCGACAAATTGCTTGAATACAGGCGTCCACACAGCCGAGAAACTCTTCCCCCAAACCAGGCCGACGATCTTCGTACCAACAATATGCCTCATCGACGTCCTGTTGTGCTTCCGGCGCGATTATTAGTTCAGCGGCCATACCGACTTCGAACCCTGCGTTTTACCTCGTCCCACGAAAGCCCCGAAGCCGGGCTGCTCATCAAGTTGGCCTTTCGACGAGCCAACTCCTCCTTTTGCCATTCATGCACAGGAACCTCTGACGGTGTAGCCGCCAGATCGTCCCAGAGATCTTCCACCAGTTGTAGCTTCTCTGGTGGACTCAGGTCGAATATGGAAACAGCATTTAAATTCATTGTTACCTCCTGATAGCAGGGCAATGCTCACGTTCGAATTGATTGTTTCGGTTGCCAGTTAGATTTTCTTTCACCGAACGTGATCCCTCCCAACTCACTTAACATACTAATATACTCTAAACCAGAGGGTATGAAAATTACAGTTCGGAACTGGTGGTTTCAGTTCAGACTCTAAACCCGAACAAACCGGAACCAAACAGGTTTGAAGATAAAAAATGATCACGAAAGCACGAAAATACGAAGACACGAAAGCCTGAACGTTGTTTTATTTCGTGCTTTCAATCTTTAGATTTAGGTGTCACAGACTAAAATATCAGATGGCAGGCAACAAAGGCAGGCAACAAATTGGTGAGGTCATTGAGCGAGTATGCGAAGAAAAAAATATCAATTCACATGAGCTGCGGATGGGTAGTCGTCGAAGGCGTATTTCTCAGGTTAGAACACAGGATAACACATCAATTGGTAGAGAATTTTGGAATTCCACTAGCGGAAGTAGCCCGCCAAGTGGGAGTTTCATCGTCTGCTATCTCCAAAGCCCTTAACAGGACAATGCAAGATTAATTCAACTTAGTCAACAATGTCCCCCAGATTTCCAGCCTTCATCCTTCTTCGTTTCGTTTTTCAGTTTGCGTGCCTTCGTCCTTTTTTCCTGTCACCTGACAGGAATCGCGCATTCAGGTGGAGATTCCAAGTTTGGGCAGGATGTAGGTTTGCAACAGATACCATCCACCTACAAAAGCAATGATAATCAGAATTTCGTTCATTTTTTACCCCTTATTCATATGTCGTTGAAGAGCGGTTGTCCAATCCTTTTTGGTCACCAGGCAGTACAGCGCCACCATTAAATATAACATGACCGTACCGAGGTGGCCAATGTCCAGAAAAATAAACATAGCTGTAATAGGGGACGTTGCCAATTTATACAATTTATTTTACTGACACCATCTTTCCAGGGCTTCTGCGTCCAAGCCCCCGTCCCGTTCCACTCGAGAAGAAGCCGCATAAACAGCTTGGGGACTCACACCAAGCTCTTTGGCAAGTACCCGGCCACTCTTTCCTAAATAATACGTCCAAACATAACAGAGAGCAGCTCTGGCACATGACACATTCCCAGACCTGCCTCCACCAGACAAGGCATGACTACTGACTCCCATATCTTTGGCAATCAGTTTCTTCAGCTTTGACAATTCTACCTGCCTATATCTTCCTTTCAACTGAGCATCCGCTTCCTCAAGCAAGGCCTCAACAAACGCAGAAGATCCCAACACGCGTTCGTCAGACCGATATGCCTCGCGGCCTCGACGTAAATCCGCAACTGCACGCCAACCACCCATGCTTCGATAGAGTCCACCACCCATAAGGTCAGGCCTTCGGCCTTGCCCGACACCATCCGATACAAAAGCCCGATAACTCTTCGCAGCTTCCCGACATGTCCCGCCAAATCGACTCCACACATCTTCAGTATCCTGCCATGAATGGTCTATACGACCCACAAGGACCGAATGGCCTGTATACGGATACCGATCCAACCCCTTCAGGTCCTTGACAACACCAGCACGCAGAGGATTAAGGTGCAAATATCGAACAAGCTTTAAAAAATATGGTTCCTCCTCGCATATTATAGACTTGAAGCGGTTTTGAAATACATGTCCATGACGTCTATGCCGCCGGTTAAAGTATCCGGCATAACCTGTTAACAATGAGCGCATGCTCCTGGAAAGTGAGATCTTTCCGGTCCTGACCAGAAGATGAAAGTGTTATGTTGAGCTCAACATAATGCATGATTCGGCATCAACGTCCAAGCGTAAATATCCATCCCGCCTTTTTCAACGACCTCAGCCAAACGATCAATAAAGTCCACTCGATCCTTGTCGTTCCAAAAAATCTTCTTTCTCTCTATGCCCCGACCCATCACATGATGCAAAACTCTGGGAAGGGGGACGTTCGTTCCGAGCGTTCTTGACGGGAAAGTAGAAGGGGACCATTCGTCCAGAGCGTGCGCAGGGTTTGCTGATTAGGACCAAGTCGCTTGTGCATTTGCAGGAAGTATTTCATGGTGATATAGATTTTCACAAAAATAATTTCAAAAAGAGTGATCTGGCCTATAGACAAACA
>JAGGRV010000379.1 GCA_021159445.1 Deltaproteobacteria bacterium
TTGCTCGTCGATCACATAACCCGTTATGCTCGCTCCTCGCGCCTTGAATACAACAAAAAATCCTGTTAATTTTTGTTCAACTTATTTATCTCCCGTTCCTTAAATTGTTCCAGCAATTAAAAAACAAGATTATCTTAACTTAAATGGAGAAAGATCGATAGGGTGTCTTGCTTAAAATATCGAGCCATGGGCGCTGCTTCAATTTTCTGCACGCGTAATCACTGAAATGGCTCCTTAAAGCAAGATTTAAGCCAAAAATAAATTGTGTGGCCTTGTCAAACCTATTGAGGTGATCAAAATACTTCTTTCCTGTCTGTAATGGTTTTTCTTGATGAATTTGGAATCTTTCCTTGGTTGAGAAACCAGATATTTTCCAGAAGGCGCTGCGGAGGCTGAAGGTCATAGTCGGCAATCAGACGCTTGGCCGCTTCATCAAAGGAGTGAGGTGCCGGATCCATCTGCCTGAGAAATCCTGTGAGGTCCTCCACTACCGCCCAGGGATAGATAATCCAACGCCATTTGACTATCTTCTGGCCGAAATAATCCGGCAAAAAACGGGAGCTGGTCTTGTGCTGGATCACGGCTGTTCGAACTTCAGCCGGGTGTTGCTGGAGGAGATAGGTTGAGGCGGTTCGGAGTGTGTCACCGGTGTCAGTGACATCATCCACAACCAGGATTTTCTGACCGGAGACATCTATATTCAACGGGAAACGGAGAAGCGCAGCATCCTGCTTTTGCGCTCCCATGCCCCAGTGCTCAATTTTTATAGCGGTGAGGTCACTAATTTCTAAAAAATCGCACACAATGCGGGCGGGCACGTATCCTCCTCGGCCGATGGCCACAACAAGGTCAGGCCGAAAGGCAGTTTTAAGAATTCTGAGACTGAGACGCCAACTCAATTCATAGATCCTAGCCCAGGAAATAAGCTCACACTTGAAACGCTTGGCCACCTGTCTCACCTATATTGACACAGAGGGATGACAGCCCCGCAGCCACCTTCAACAAAGTCCTTACCCCAGCTCTTTTTGAAGAGGCTTATGGCTTCCTCGCCGGTACAGTGGCTTGGAGCGACCTTCTCTACATTAAGGTCCTTAAGTCTTTGGATAATTTCGCGAATTCGCGTGGTGGATGTCCCAACAAGATGAAATCCTCCGACCACCATGTAAATATCCTTCTTGAGCAGGCCCTTCGCCTTTTCAGCTATTTGTACTATGCCGGGATGCGCACAACCGGTGATAATGACAAGACCTTTTGGAGTTTCCAGGATAAGGCTTTGCTCTTTGATCCATTCGCCCATCTCTCCGGTTGAGTGAATCTGGGCGAAAAGCTGTGCTGGTTTACCAACTGTTTTGACATGCGCTCCAAAGTCTTGAATAGCCTGCCTGAAAGAAACAGGAAAGGATTCCGGCAGGTACACGGTAACCTTCGGATTGCGCTGGAGAAATTTCTCCAAACCGCCACAGTGATCGGCATGGATGTGAGAAAGGACTACCGCACTGACTGTTCCGGGATCAATGTCTAACCCTCTCATATTGGAGAGGAGAATATCCCCGTCACTGCCGGTATCAAAGAGGATGGTCTGCTGGAAGCCCTCGATCAGGCAAGCAAATCCCCAGCCAGTCTGGAGATTGCCGGCATAGCTTATATTGTTGAAGACAATGGTGATTCGATAAGAAGGGGTGCCATTAGCGGCCTCAACGCCTGAACTGGCTGTCGTGCCGATCAGTACAGATCCTGCCATTATTATAGATGTTTCCAAAAGACTCATCGCTATTTACCCCAAGAAGCCTCTATATGTAAAGGCACAGTGACTATTCACGTAGTCAGGCTGAAGCTGTTTAGACTGAAGGCTGAAGGGGCCAGAAGAGCACGATTGCCATACTTTGGCAGAAATATTTGATTCTTGCACCAAACATGGCTTTAAAATGCGCTTTTTCCTAACAGTCTTCAGCCTTCAGCCTATCCACCTGAGTAGTTACAAGGCACAAATAATTGTGCATACAATACCGGTTACTGCTCGTGCATCCGGATGCGCGAATCTTAAACCTTCTGGATACTACTCTTTTCCCTCCGGAATTGTATCAATAGAGGCAAATTTAGGTTCATGAAGCGGGAGCAGTATCTCGGCCATATCTCTAACCTTTAGCACTATGTCATATGCCTCGTATGCATTAACATGGGTCCCGGGCGGGATAACATCCATCTCCATTGCTGTTATCTCCTTTGGGGGATAGAAGTTTTCCATGATTATACAGAATCCAGTTATGGCCGCCAGCCCCTGAGAGGTATCTATCAGTACCGTTAGCCCTCCTTCCGTATGAGCCGGCGTATGGATGACACGGATGCCCGGAAGGATTTCCTCATCCCCGGTTACCGTTTTGATCTGCCCGGCCTCTTCCACTTCCAGGATATAATCTTCCAGATATCGGAAATCCAGGGGATGGGGATTGTGTACCCGCTCCAGTTCTTTCTCATGTACATAGAATGTTGCGTTAGTACACTTGTAATCGTTTTCGCAGTGGTCGTTGTGTAAATGGGTATGGATAACGATGTCGATAGCTTCCGGGGTTAGGCCCCAGAGGCCTAGCCCTTCCTCAAATTTATAGATTTTTCCTCCAATAGATTTTTCTCTATCCTCAGATTGTAGCGGACTCATTTCTCCTGTATCTACCAGGACCTTCCGGTCGCCGCCCTCCAGATACCAGCAATAGATAGGTATAGTATAAGGTTGTCCATAACCATGTTGATAGGTCATCATACCTTTGTCAAAGATCTTTGTTCCCATCACAATGGGATGTATTTTGTATTGGCTCATATTTCA
>JAGGRV010000193.1 GCA_021159445.1 Deltaproteobacteria bacterium
CGTTGTGGGAAAGCATAAGGTCTTATTTTAAATGTTTCCTGGTTAAATCGATGGAAATGTTATACAGGGCCATACTCTATGACTTCAAGGTTGAACTTCCAGTCATCCTGTTCGATACCTCCTAATAACTCTTTGTACTCTGACACTTAGAGCACTATTAGTAGTAATAACTGAATGAGGTCAATCGGCACAGCAAAAAATATCGATGAGAGGCTTGAGGGATAGGTTTATGCTTTAGCCGATAGCGCTGGCCGAGAAAGTGCGAAAATGCATACTGTCATATGGTGTCCGTGCGCCATTTGGGCCTTTTGGGTCTCATATTCCGTCTCAATGCACCGAACGTTTACATGGTAAAGGAAAACTGTCACTCAAAAAGGAGACGTCGGGAATTGCTGTATCAGCTATTAGCTTTTAGCCGTTAGCTTTTAGTTAACAGTCCATTTTTATACAAAGTTTTTACCTAATAGCTAATCGCTAAAGGCTAATAGCTCAATCTAGATATAAGAGCGGTAGTCAATCTGTGGAAAGATATTGTCCTGGCTTTCAATTATTGAAAGACGGCCTTCATCTATCCTCCGGTCTTCAATTTCTTTCGTAAGCCTGCCCAGTCGCAAGAGGTGCGTCTTTGTCCGTTGAGTCCCATAGTCTGCCATAGCGCCCGAGTTAATCATAAAGGCCCAGTCACTTGCCTGCGCCAGCAACAGCTCCCTTGCCGCTTGATTGAGCGCCCTCAGTGTCAGACCATCGGCCCGGGGATGATTCATCGCCAGCCTCTCCATAAACTGTGCCCCCTGATGCAGTTGGCGGTAGATCCAGTCGTTTGTCCCATTGAGCCATGTTTCGTGAAAGCCCTTGTATCCCCAACTGGAAATGGAAGGTGTTGAAGCCTGATTGACCGGGTATTCCTCCAGATATTCGGAAAGGGTAATGAGCCGGAACGTTTTTTGTTCTGAGTCGATCTTACGAATCAGGTAATTAAGCCAGGCAGGACCTTCAAACCACCAATGGCCGAAGAGCTCAGCATCGTAAGGTGTCACAATTATGGGTTTGCGATTCATGACAGAAGCCAGATATTCAATCTGTTTTTCCCTGTTAAATATAAAGTTTTCTGCGTGGAGCTCGGCTTTTCTATCTGCCTTTTTGGGAACATAGACCTCTTTATGATTATTCTTGCCTGTGATGCGAAAGTACTTAAAGCCGGTGTCCACTCGAATGCCGTCTCTATGAATATAGGGCTTGATATAATCAAGATCCAGATCGTAGGCGATATCACGATAGAATTCCCGGTAATCATAATCCCCCGGATAGCCTTCCATTGAACTCCAGACCTGCTTGGATGATTCAGGATCGCGCCCGAAGGCAGCTACCCCTGACGGGCAATAGATCGGTGCGTATACACCATTTTTTGGTCTTGATTCAGCGCGGGTGATACCGTGAGTCTCTAAGATAGTGTGGCGAATGCCTTCCTGGCTGAGAAACTCGTCAACTCCGGGATAATAGCCGCATTCGGGCAACCAGAAACCCTTTGGATTTCGACCAAATATCTTTTGATAGCTTTTGATTCCGACCCGGATTTGTGCTCGAACAGCCGATGTGTTGACAGAAAGCAGTGGAAGATATCCGTGAGTGGCGGCGCTGGCGATGATCTCTATTTTCCCAAGCTCCTGCAGGCGTTTAAAGGCCTGGACCAGGTTCAGATCATAACGGTTGAGGAATGCCCTGTACACCTGCAGAAGGTGTTTGTGATACATTAGGGCCAGTATATTAAACTCGTGGTGATATCTTGTTCGTTTGACTTCTTTCTTGCCGAGCTCTATCAGTCGTTCAAGCCTGTTCAGATAACGGGACTGTAAGAACGGGTCAGCAAGCATCGAGGCAAGAGTAGGTGTGATTGACAAGGTCAATCGAAAATCAATCCCGTCTTCTACAAGACCATCCAGCACGAAAAGGAGGGGAATGTATGTATCGGTGATGGCTTCGAAGACCCAGTTTTCTTCCAGGGAATCTACATGTTCAGGGTGCCTCACAAAAGGGAGATGTGCATGAAGAACTATGGCTAAATAACCTTTTTCCATTTTCAAAGTCCGTCAGAATCGTTCTTTCCTTGTGTCGACGAAATAAGTTCTGAGGATATTCCAAGGGCGAGCCCTTTCTCGCTCATTTCTGTAAGATCAAAATCTACCCCTTTTTCAAATTGGGCTTGAATGCTCTGTGACAAATCAATTGTTCGGGCGCTTTTATCTTGCTCTGGTCGTTCTTCTTCTTTAAGGGGTTCTACTTTACAGATCTCCGCCCCTGCTTCCGCCTTTCCGGCTTCGATCAGATCATCACGAACAGGTTCTTCAGAAACTTTGATTTTTGACAGGCCGTTTTCCGTATCTTCTGCAACGAGCATATAGTGTTCGTCGGTTTTGGGAGCAGGCGAGGCACAAGGTGTCTTGGCAACACCTGACCGAGCTAATGAAAGGAAGAAATCATCTCCGGTCTTAAATCCCAAATCAACAAAGTATGATTTATCCGGGCTCCAGAGATTTACGTACCAGTCTTTGGCTTGAAGATCTATATCCACGTCGAAAAAACCATGGGCATTCGTGCCGTCATAAATGATGTTAGTAACATCATAAAATCTCAAGACTGCCTGTGATTGTCCATAGTCATCACCCAGCCGCTGCTTCGCCTTCTTAATGTCATTACTGGTAACATCCCAGTAGGCATGGATCAGGTATGGCTCCACAGGGAGCAAAACGACCCGGCTTTCGCAGTATTCTTCGTACAAGTCACAAAAATCCATAGCATCCCGTGTGTGTTC
>JAGGRV010000375.1 GCA_021159445.1 Deltaproteobacteria bacterium
TAATTACCGGTACTTCTAAAGTGAATCGAATGAGACACGTTGAAGACGCAAGATCAAAAGACAAGTGAGATAGGATAATTATTTTTTCCAACGGCCCTTAACCAGAACCGATTACCTGGGCGAGCGATTTTGCCAGGTTGTCCAACACAGATTCATCAGGAAGCGTAATCGTCATCTTCAGATTGCCATTTTCGTCTTTCTCCATGCATTCATGGAGACGACTCTTGAACGTCTCTGCCATTTGTATTGTCTGTTCGGTCTCTTCCTTTTGAGGAAGAATTTCACTCATAAAGGCAAAGGCCGCTCCCAGGAGCTGACCGCCTGCGCCTGCGATTTTTTCCTTGCGCAAGAGCTGCTGCGCTTCCCTTTCTACCTGTTTCTTCCGGCTTTCGTCCAGAGGCGCTTCGGGTTTTGTACCAAGGAGTATTTCGAGGCGCCTTTTCATCTCCTCCATGCCACTGGCAAGGTCGACTGCTGTGACTTCCGAATCCGGATCAAGGGCAGCCATGGCAAGCTCGTGCTTGGCAGAAAGCGTTCCCAGGAGATTTTCTTCTATTGTTTCCTCTGTAACAAGAATAAACACCTGGACCGGATTTTTCTGGCCCATGCGATGGGCACGGGATATCCTTTGTTCCAGGACGGCAGGATTCCATGGAAGATCAACATTGATAACAGTGTTTGCTGCCTGGAGATTGATGCCTATGGAACCGGCATTTGTCGTGATAAAAAGCCTGCAATCAGGGTCCTTCTGAAACTCATGCATCAAGGCCTGTCGCTTTTTTTGGGGCACAGAACCGTCCAGTCTCACATATCTCAGGTCTCGCTTGTGAAGAAATGGTTCTATGAGGCCCAGCATCGTGGTCCATTCAGAAAATAGCACGATCTTGCGGTCTTGTTCCGAGAGCAATTGGTCCAGAAGAATGTCGATTTCATCGAGTTTGCTGGAATAGCCGGGCGGTTCCTTATCTACCAGAAAGGTGCTGTTTGCAGCCATTCGGCAAATCAGCAAGGCCTTCTGAAGGCGGAGGAGGTCCATTTCGGAGATGTATCTCTTGGAGATAATCGACTGGATAATCTTTCTCTGACCATTGTGTATGGAAATCTGTTCCTCTGTGGGCGGTATTCTTCTGAGCTCCGTTGTCCTTGGTGGCAATTCGCTCATTATCCCTTTTCTTGTTCTTCGAAGAAGTACTGGTTTGAGCTTTTTTCTGAGCTCGTCCAGGTTTTTGTAACCAAGTACTTTGCCCTTTTCGTCAATGACCCTGTATGTGTTAAAAAATCGAAATGCAGGTCCCAGTCTCCTGTCATCTATGAACTCTACGATCGAATATAGATCATCCAGGCGGTTTTCAAGCGGTGTGCCGGAAAGGACCAATGCAAATGGGGATCTGAGGGATTTGGTCGTCTGGCTGGTCTTGGTTTGCCAGTTTTTGATCCTCTGTCCCTCATCTAGTATGATAAGGTCCCATTTTACTGTTTCGATGGAGTTTATGTCCCGGAGGACCTGTTCGTAGTTGCAGATCGTGAAAAAGCACGAATTATCGTATTGGGCGGCCCGTTCTTCCGCAGACCCCAGGACAAGCTGACAGGTCCGATCCGCAAAACGCTTTATCTCCAGACGCCACTGGGACTTAAGGGATGCAGGGCAGATTACAAGCACCTTTGAGATACCTGCTTCAGCGGAGAGGAGTTCGGCAACTCCAATTCCCTGGATTGTTTTGCCCAGGCCCATGTCATCAGCGAGGATAGCCCTTCCGGCTCCAACGGCAAATGCTATCCCATCAAGCTGATACGGCAGCAGGTCAACATTCAGAAGCGTCTTTCGGAGGGGATGATTTTCCGGGTCTTTGCGTATCTCATTTACTTTTCTTTTGATTCTCTCAAGGTAAAGGCGCTTATTCATGTACTCCTCGGCATCCGGATAGATAGTGATTCCGTGACCGAGATTTTCTATCTTCTTGATCCTGACCAAAAGGTCCCTTACATCCTCTATAGACTTGTTCGTAACAGGACAGAGCAGTTCCATTGTCTTCGTGTCAAGGTTTTTTGGAACCAGAACTCGCAATTCGAGTTTTTCGCCATATTGAATATGAACACAGATATTTTTGACCTCATAAGGCGTATTCCTGACCGTCTTATTAAATCGTTTTTTGACCTTTTCAAGTGCGTGCAGGACATGTTTGCACGTACCGAGCGTATTTTTCCGGAAATCAGGACAAGAGCAATACGAATCGCCTCTTTCCCAACCCCGCAGTGCAACCCGGTACGTTTTCCCCGAAGAAGAATTGGTAATCGTATAATCCGTCCAGAGTCTATTGCTGTCGATGGATCTCAACTCCATCTTTTCGCTTCTTGCCCTCTCGACCCTGTCTGCAATAGCTTGCTCTATGAGTTCCTTGTCGCTGAGGCTTTCCACCGGTATCCTCTCCGGAGGCGGTGCGGAAAGGCCCAATGCCAGTTTCTCCTCAAGTATCAGAGAAAACGCCGCTCCCACATGCGCACATGCCGTAGTACATGCAGAGCAGTCGAAATGCAGACGCTGATTCCTTTCGGGCCTCAAACTGATGGTGACAACGGCATCATTCAAACTCAGCCTGAAAAGGTCGTTTTTCAAGACCACCTGTTCTGTGATGTCAATCTCGTATTTGCCACCTGCCCTGATTAGCTGTTGACCTTCAGGCCCCAGCAGTTTGCAGGCCTGCCTGTAAGTAAGGTGCGAAAGTTTATCCTTTAATTTTATCATGGTGGCTTATCCGCGTAGCACCGCTGCGTCCCTCCATGTTGCCTGAATTTTTTGGTTATGTTTT
>JAGGRV010000454.1 GCA_021159445.1 Deltaproteobacteria bacterium
GCTAATGGCTAACAGCTAATCGTTCAATATTATTCAGAGTCCAGGGCTTTGTGATCTTCAATTATTTTATAGACGTGGTCTTCACGATAGGGCAATGATTCCCTTATGTGTTCGGGGATTTCACCGAACCTGGCCTCAAAATTCTCAAGATACTCTGTCCTGCCCTTGAGGAAATTCTTTATCTTCTTTTTGAGGATTTCCTTGTCAGGAAAAAGAGCGTGGGCATTCATGAATGACAGGTTGGCCCGATCGCATTTAATCGGGTAATGGTAGCCCAACAAATCCGGTTCGGAGCTAAACCTTAGCTCTATCCGACTGAGATCATTGTAAATAGCAAGAGACTGGCGCAGGGTTACCTTTGCATCGTCCGCGCCTATAGTGCCCGTATTGGACAGGTAGCACTTTATGCGGTTTCTCTTGATAATATCATAGAAAATCATCGCATGCTCCAGCAGATTCCCGCAAACAAAAGGATCAAGAAAAAAGACTCGCTTGAACTTGCCTGCCTCCTCGGGATTGCCTCCGGAGCTCTCAATTGATTCGCCGTAGATAAACTGCATGGTGGCCTGCTCAGGAGTCAACTTGTTTATGGCATTGATCATGGGATTTCTTGTAAGGATGATTATATAATCCAGCCTGTCTGCCCTTAAGGACTGGCTTGCTATTTCAAGGTTCTCTCTTGTGATAACGGCCCGGCCATTTGCCGTCTTGGAAATATCTTTAAAATCAGGTATATATGGATATTTGCTAATGGCAACATTTTCCAGGAAGGCATCACGGGAGTCTGCCCCACGGAGTATTTCAGGCTGGCTCTCATCCAGCCCCTCTGTCTTTACGTACAATCCTCCTATCTCAAAGGCCGCGTAGCTCCCGTCAAAGGCCAGAGTACCACCATCGTCGCCTATCATCTCAGAGCTCTCTTTGGGAAGCTTGGCGAACTTTCTGCAAAGTGTTGTTGTCTTACCAGTGGCAGTGAGGCCCGAGACACCGGCGACCACTTCCTTTAGCTCAGGTCTTTCGGCTTCAAGATCGTATATCCAGAGCCTGTCCCTCCTGGCACCTGAGTGCAGGAAGAGGCCTGTCTTGTCAATGGTTTTTACCCGCCAGTCCTCAAACTGGAAAACACCCTTTTTCCCTTCACCAACGTATAGGCTGTTTCTGCATATCTTTACCTGCTCGCCTCTCTTCTCTCCCATCCAGAGGCGGATGGCAATATCCTTGTCAATAAGCTTTTTGTGCTTGTTGTTTTCAAATGCCTCATCTGTAAAAAAGATAATGGTGTAAGTGGGATTTTCTACCACCCTGCCGGCCGGATAGTCCAGAAGTAGCTTCAGACCATAGGCTAACTGGGCATAGACTTCGGGAATTATAAATCGGACAGTAACTCCATCCCGGCCGTCCCCCACTATGGTATCCAGAGATATTATTCGTTCCCTGCTCAGATACTCCACTGCCTCCAGGACCAACTGCTCTTCTTCTTCCCCAAAGGGGTGATCAATGTTGTTAGTGGTGTGGGGGGCTGAACGGGACATAGGCTCGGAGTCAGCTGCCACTGAACCTATTTGTGTCTGGATTGCTCCCTCCTGTCTTACTGCAAGCTCCTTGAATCTGTCAAGAGTGAGGCCTTCAATAAGCCGGCCTTCTTTCTTTGCATCTTCATATATTTTTATTGCTGCCTTCTTAGAATAGTGTTTCATATTGACCTCCGGTATTTTTGTCACAGCTCTATAGATTCCGCTCCACCCAGCCTACTTTTGGCCGCGTGTGCCGGATAGGCCGTAGCTTTTTCCCCAGGCAGGATGCATGCACTAGAATAAATACTATGATACAATATTTAATCCAATTTCGCCAATCCTTCTGACTTACAAGGATATTACTAAAGAAATATGTTCAGTTTTTCTTCGCTTAGAACTACTTTATTGATAAAAATCCTCGTTTTTTTCATAATTATCCCGGCAGTTCCAAAGGCCGACGCTCTCAACGTTTTTGACTTTGAAGAAGGACGAACTGTTTATGGTGTACTGAGGACAGTAAAGGCGGAGCACACACAAACACTGCTCGACATAGCAAAGGACCATGACCTGGGGTATAACCAGATAGTAGCAGCGAACCCCGGCATGGACCCCTGGGTGCCTTCTGAAGGCGCCGACGTATTGGTGCCCACTGTATTTGTTTTGCCCAGAGGACGTCTGCCGTCTGGAATAGTAGTAAATCTTGCTGAGATGCGTCTGTATTATTTCGAATCCGCCGAAAAAGGACCGTCCCGTTTTTTGACATGTCCTGTAGGGGTCGGTAGAGAGGGCTATTCCACAGAGCTGAGCATTTATACTGTGTTCAGTAAGGCCAAGGATCCAATATGGGTTGTACCGCCATCCGTGCTGAAAGAAGATCCTGAGTTGCCTCCACAGGTACCTCCCGGGCCTGACAGTCCTCTGGGAAAATACATTTTACGTTTTTCACGGCTTTCTTATGGTATACACGGCACAAATCGTCCATGGGGTGTGGGTCGCAGGGTTAGTCATGGGTGCATAAGGCTTTATTCTGAAGATATAGCCTCTTTGTTCCCGATGGTGCCGGTAGGAACACTGGTCCGAATTATCTATGAACCAATAAAGGTTGGATGGGCAGAAGACAAGTGCTGGTTACAAGTATATCAAGACTATGAAAATAAGATTGATGACCCGTTGGCAGTAGCTTTTTCCGGTATTTCTGCCTGCGAACAGGCCATAGGCCCCCTTAAAATGGACTTTAAGGAAATCAAGAAGGCCATCAGGGAGCAAACCGGCATTCCGGTGCCAGTGGCA
>JAGGRV010000139.1 GCA_021159445.1 Deltaproteobacteria bacterium
CAACAAAAAATCCTATTAATTTTTGTTCAACTTATTTATCTCCCGTTCCTTAGCATCTACTAAAGCCACCGAGTCAGTCGATGTCAACCGTTTTCATGTTATTACAGCACAGATAACAGCCACACAAAATGGATGTTTCTTATAGTGGTAATCTACTATATATTGTATATAATTATTCATGATTCCAATGCAAAAATGAATTTTGCTCAAAATATTCTGGACCTGCCTGTGCGTTGCACGCAGACAGGGGCAGGGTGGGAGATTTCCGGAGAGTAGGCATATATCATGGCAAATTTAAAAAAATCCAGCCAGCCGGCTTCATCAAGTACGGACAGCAGTCTTCCAAATACGGATTTGCCGTTGACCAACAACGCACTTGTAGTGTTGGCCCGCAGATATCTGAAGAAAGACGAGCAGGGCAAAGTTGTTGAAACTCCTGAAGAGATGTTCAGGAGGGTGGCAAGTACAATTGCCATGGCAGATCTTATGTACGATGAGAATGCCGATATAGGCGCCATTGCCAAGACTTTTTATGAAGCCATGACCTCCCTGCGGTTTATGCCCAATTCGCCGACCTTGATGAATGCAGGCAGAGAGCTTGGACAGCTCTCAGCGTGTTTCGTGCTTCCGATTGAGGACTCCATTGAAAGCATTTTTGAGGCAATACAGCGTACTGCCATGATTCATAAAAGCGGGGGAGGCACAGGCTTTTCCTTCTCACGGATACGTCCTAGGGGAGACAGGGTCAAATCCACGCAGGGAATCGCAAGCGGCCCGGTTTCCTTTATGACCATATTTGATGTGGCTACTGAGACCGTCAAGCAGGGCGGTACCAGGCGTGGTGCCAATATGGCTATCCTAAGAGTGGACCACCCTGATATTGAAGAATTTATTACTACCAAGACGCGTATTGACAGGCTCAATAACTTCAATATTTCCGTGGCATTGACAGAGAAATTTATGGAGGCAGTTGAGCGTGGGGAGGACTACGCGCTTGTCAACCCCAGGACCGGCAAAGAGGTCCGCTGGATACCGGCATCGGCCATTTTTGACAAGATAGTGGAATCGGCCTGGAATAGCGGTGAACCAGGGATCGTATTTCTGGACAGGATCAACAGGACAAATCCTACTCCTGATCTGGGACAGATCGAGAGCACGAATCCTTGTGGCGAGCAGCCACTTCTACCTTACGAGTCATGTAACCTGGGATCAATCAACCTGGGCAGGTTTGTGAAATATGGCGAGATAGATTACCCGGCCCTTAAGGAGACCGTATGGCAAGCGGTCCACTTTTTGGACAATGTGATAGATGCCAACAAGTTTCCCCTTGAAGAGATCCGCAGCATGACTCTCCGAACCAGGAAGATCGGCCTTGGGATCATGGGCTTTGCTGATCTCCTGATATGTTTGGATATTCCATATAACTCTGACCGGGCCGTTTCCATGGCCGTGGAACTCATGTCTTTTATGGATAAGGAGTCAAAGGCAGCCTCTGCGGAACTTGCGAAAAAACGGGGAAATTTCCCTGCCTACAAAAGAAGCATTTACGATAGTCAGGAAACCCCTTTTATGAGAAATGCCACTACCACCACTATCGCACCAACCGGCACCATCAGCATTATTGCAGGTGCGTCAAGCGGCATTGAGCCTCTGTTTGCAATCAGCTACATCCGGCGCGTACTGGATGGTACAGAACTGGTTGAGACACATCCCCTGTTTGTAAAGGCCATGGAAGCCGCTGGTAAATACTCTGATGCTTTGATGGAAAAAATCGCAGAATGCGGATCAGTCCAGGGTCTGGATGAGGTACCGGAAGACCTGAGAAAAACATTCGTCACCTCCATGGACGTCTCACCCGAGGACCATATAGCCATCCAGGCCGCCTTCCAGAGAGACATTGATAATGCGGTCTCTAAAACCATTAACTTCCCCGTTGAAGCAACCATGGACTCCATCCGGAGTGCATACCTGTTGGCCTGGAATCAGGGGCTTAAGGGCATAACTATCTATCGTAGCGGTAGCAGGCCGGTCCAGGTCTTAAGTCTGAAAAAGAAGAAAGAAGGGGCCGACGCAGCAGAAACAATCATTCAGGCGGGTAAAAACGGGAAGATCGCTCCAAGGCCAAGGCCGCTTAAAACTCACGGTATTACAGAGCGGGTGCGGACAGGGTGCGGGAATCTCTATGTAACTGTTAATTGGGATGATAAGGATATATGCGAGGTATTTGCCCAGATGGGTAAGACCGGTGGGTGTGCCGCCTGTCAGATTGAGGCTGAGAGCAGATTGATTTCCCTTGCACTCCGTTCCGGGATCAGGGTCCAGTCCATTGTAAGCCAGCTTGCCGGCATCCGTTGTCCATCTCCCATCTGGCATGAAGGAGGCCAGATTCTTTCTTGCCCTGACGCCATTGCCAAGGTGTTGGCCTCCGCAAGCGGGCTAGAGATAGAAAAAGCAAACCCGGCTTTTATGAGTTGTCCTGAGTGCGGGGCGGTACTTGAGTCGGAGGGCGGCTGTTTCCTATGTCGGTCTTGCGGATTTTCAAAATGCGACTAAGGGAACGTACAATAAATAACTTGAACAAATTAATGTCTTTTTTGCCGTCTTCTTCGTTGCTCGTCGATCACATAACCCGTTATGCTCGCTCCTCGCGCCTTGAATACAACAAAAAACCCTATTAATTTTTGTTCAATTTATTTATCTCCCGTTCCTAATCGAATGGGAAGTGGCTGAGGATGGCTATGATTTTCACCTCCTAAAAATCCAGCGGACTTTTTGCTTCTTTAGTAGTCTGGCTCTTAATCG
>JAGGRV010000217.1 GCA_021159445.1 Deltaproteobacteria bacterium
AATGATTACCAGAATGAAAATATCCGGTTTTAAAAATCTTGTTGATGTTGATGTGCGCTTTGGACCGTTTACCTGCGTGGCCGGTGTCAATGGGGTGGGTAAGTCAAACCTTTTTGATGCCATAATGTTTTTGAGCGCTCTGGCGGAAAAGCCGCTCATTGAAGCGGCAATGTCCGTCCGTGGTAAAGGCGGCCGGGCCGCTGACGTACGTCATCTTTTCCATCGAGTTAAAGAAGATTACGCCGATAAGATGTCATTTGAGGTGGAAATGATCATTCCGCACAAAGGGAAGGATGATTACGGTCAAATAGCGGAGGCCGGCATCACCTCTCTCAGGTATGCTATCAGTCTGGCTTATCGCGGGGAGAACGGCGACGGGATACAGGGTGGACTGGAACTCCTGCATGAAGAATTGGAACGTATAAAGTTGGGAGATGCAAGCAAACAACTACTATTTCCTCATAAAGTCGCTACCTGGAGGAAATCAGCGGTGCGGGGACGACGAAGCGCTCCTTTTATTTCAACCAAAGGAGACGGTCCAGACAGGATTATCACAATGCATCAGGATAGTGGCGGCGGTAAAACTGAAAAATGGCGGCGAGGGCCTGGCCCCTCTTTTCCATCTGCCAGCTTGCCCCGCACAGTTCTTTCTTCGGCGACTAACGCGGCAGAGGCACCCACCGCCCTGTTGGCCAGAAGGGAGATGCAGTCCTGGCGGTTGTTGCAGCTTGAGCCCTCAGCCCTGCGCAAACCCGACGACATTACTGCACATAGAAAACTGGGTGCGGACGGTTCCCACCTGCCGGCCACCTTATACCGGCTGGCAGGAAACAGGCAATATTCAAACAATGTCGATGATGACAACACAACGGGTCAGGTTTATGCCGAAGTTGCCGGTCGTCTGTCCGAACTGATAGATGATGTGCGCGAAGTTCGGGTTGACCGGGATGAAAAGCGCGAATTGCTGACTTTGGAGGTGGTGGACCATGACGGCACTGCCTATCCGGCTGGGTCTTTGTCGGATGGTAGCTTGCGATTCCTGGCCTTGACCGTGCTTGGCATGGACAGCGAGGAGCAGGGTTTGCTCTGTCTGGAGGAGCCGGAAAACGGCATCCATCCTGAGCGCATTCCTGCTATGATCCAGCTTCTCCAGGATATTGCCACTGACACGGACGATCCCCTTGGCCCGGACAATCCCCTCAGTCAGGTAATAATTAATACTCATTCACCGGCTGTTGTAGGTCAGATACCGGATGACAGCCTATTAATTGCGGAACTAAAGGAATATGTGGAAGGCGGGAAACGTTTCAAGGGATTGTCCTTAAGTTGTCTGGACAAGACTTGGCGTACCAAAGCGCCGGAGAATATAAGGGTGGTCCCCAAGGGGAAATTGCTTTCTTATCTCAATCCGATAGCGCCTGAGCCGGATACTGATGTTTGGCGCTCGCATGCCGGGAAAAAACGAAAAACGCGAGGGACCCGCCGTCGGGTTGTTGACAGAGACGATATGAAGCAGATGCTGCTGCCGTTTAGCGGAATAGTGTAATGAAGGAAATACGTTATACTCTGTTGACTGACGGCAGTTCCGATAGGGCATTGATTCCGATTCTTTCATGGCTGTTATATAAGCATTGTCCTGAGTATGCCATTCAGCCGGAATGGGCTGATTTGGGAAGGCTGCCCAGACCGCCAAAAATATTATCTGAGCGGATAATAAAAAGTGTGGAATTTTATCCTTGTGATCTGTTGTTTGTCCACAGGGATGCTGAAAGGATATCCAGAGAAGAAAGAACCAATGAAATCAGGCAAGCGCTTGCAAAGATAGCACATCCTCCTGTGGTCTGTGTTGTGCCGGTCAGGATGACGGAGGCATGGCTGCTTTTTGATGAAATGGCGATTCGGAAAGCGGCCGGCAATCCAAATGGCAATCAACCTTTGGAACTGCCGGTTATAAACGATATTGAATCACTGCCCGACCCAAAAAAGACTCTACATGATCTTCTGCTCGCGGCCAGTGGCCATGTGAGTAGACGACGGCTGAACCGGCTGTCTGTCGGCAAGCTTGCCTTTCGTGTTACACAATTCATTTCCAGCTTTATGCCTTTGCTGGAGTTGGCGGCATTCAAAAATCTTGAAGAGGAACTTTTGGAAATTATTGCCGACCGGAACTGGAATTCTTGATTTTATCGTATTGAATCACGGAAAATCTGGCCGACAAATTTAGAAAAACTGAATCTAAGCTCTTCAACGACCTAAAAAAACGTGATTATACGCAAAAAGTCCGGCAGAGAAATCCGAAAAATACAGTCCAATGACCCTGGGTATCCACCCGTCTTGCATGAATATCTGGATGAAGATGTTCCTGGTGTAGTTACGGCAATCGGGGATATGGGCCTATTAAACACCAAGCTCATTGGCTTCTTTTGCTCGGTCAAGTGTCCAGGGAAGCTCATCATACAGGTTCATGACTTGGCACATGAACTGAGACAGGCCGGAACTACGGTGATCAGCGGGTTTCATTCCCCTGTGGAACAGGAGTGTTTGAGGATACTCCTTCGCGGTACCCAGTCGGTCATTATTTGCCCTGCCCGCAGCATAGAGAAAATGCGAATTCGTGCGGAATATAGGAAGCCACTTGACCAAGGGAGACTATTGTTTCTATCGCCATTTTTGGACAAACCACACCGCACCACGGCTCAAAGCGCACTGCGCCGCAATTATTTTGTAGCCGCCTTAGCTAATCAGATCTTTGTCGCCCATGCAGAACCTGGGGGGAAAACAGAGCAATTCTGT
>JAGGRV010000342.1 GCA_021159445.1 Deltaproteobacteria bacterium
TTTCCTTCCTGACCATCCAACAGATAGAGCACACCAAAGGCCCCCATATTCATCAAAGTATATGCGAAGAGATAGAACAGCACACCCATACGGCCTTCATCATTTGCTGCAAGGATTCCTAAAACCATGTACCCGGCATGGGCAATGGAGGAATAGGCCAGCATGCGCTTCACATTCTGTTGGGACACTGCAACCAGGTTACCCACAAACATGGTAATGAGTGCCAACCACCACAGCAGGGGTTTCCAATAGGCTGCCAAGGCTGCCAAGTTGACTGTGGATTGGAACTCAGGTTGACCACTGTACGCAAGAATCGGAGTAAAAGTAACACTCAAGAGCTTGATAAATATCCCAAAGGCCCCTGCCTTCACCGCTGTAGCCATAAAACCGGTTATAATCGCAGGACTACCCTCATACACATCAGGGGTCCACATATGGAAGGGTACAAGGGCCATTTTGAAGAACAGCCCTGACATCAGCATAGCCATAGCAATAAGCACCCCCGGGTTCTCAAGAAGAGGACCTGTGGACAGCACCTGAGCGATCTTTGTGATATTCACAGTGCCGGTCAAGCCATACATCAGTCCAACCCCGAAAAGGAAGAACGCAGACCCAAAGCTCCCAAGAAGGAAATACTTGAGGGCCCCCTCCTGTGATCTCCTATCGTCCTTCAGGAACGCAGCCAGGACATATACAGACAGGGACATCACCTCAAGAGCAATGAACATCATGAGCAGATCAACTGACTGAACCATGGCTATGGTGCCATAAACCGCAAACACCAGCAGTATGAAATATTCTGATCTAACCAATTTATTGTTCCGCAAATAGCCTATACTCATAAGGCTCGCGAATATACCTGCCATCAGGACTATGGCCGACACGAATATAGCAAACTTCTCTGCAGAGAAGACATCCACCAGGACCATTTCATTGAGTGTCCACTCCGTGCCAATCATGTACCACAAAGCGACCAAAAAGCTCAGAGCTGTGAGCCACCCCATTGTCACTACATGGTCAGGCTTTTTATCTGTTGATAGCCAAAGATCAACAAAAATAAGCACTAGACCGGCAATAATGAGGATTATCTGTCCCCCGGCTACCTGCCATAGCTGACTCAGGCTAAAGGAAAAACCAAGATCGCTCATATTCATCACTCCTTAGCCGCACTCATATCTAAAGACGTCTTGTCAACAGAGGCATGATGCTCTACAACTGCAACCCTGGACACAGGTGCAGAGATCTTAACCTGACTGATAAAATGGTCCGCAGACTTATGCATCTTGTTCAGAAAGAAATTGGGATACAGGCCTATCCAAAATACCATTACAACTAAAGGAAGGAGATATGCCAATTCCCTGAGATTCAAGTCTTTAAGTTTTTCATTCTTAGGATTTGAGATCCTTCCGTAAAAGACCCTCTGATACATCCAGAACATATAAACTGCCCCAAGGATCACACCAGTAGCTGCCAATACAGCAGCAACCTTATTCACTTCAAAGACCCCTAACAGGATAAGAAATTCACCAATAAATCCGTTAGTAGTGGGAAATCCCACGCTTGACAGGGTTATAAGGAAAAAGATAGAGGCATAAACAGGCATCTGCCTGCAAATTCCTCCGTATTCCGCAATCAAACGGGTATGGCGTCTTTCATAGACTACACCTACCAAGAGGAACAAGGCACCGGTTGAAATGCCGTGGTTGACCATCTGGAGGATCGACCCCTCCACGCCGTGACGGTTCAAAACATAAAGCCCAAGCATGCAGTAACCAAGGTGGGATACGGAAGAATACGCTACCAGTTTCTTGATGTCCGGCTGAACCATGGCCACCATTGCCCCGTAAATAATGCCTATAATCGAGAGGACGATAATAAGCGGGGTAAAAAAGGCCGACCCATCAGGGAAGAGGGGCATTGCAAACCTGAAAAACCCGTACGTACCCATCTTCAGGAGAATGCCTGCCAGGATCACTGACCCGGCAGTCGGTGCCTCAACGTGGGCGTCCGGTAACCATGTATGAAATGGAAACATCGGGACCTTGATTGCAAATGCCAGGGCAAAGGCACCAAAGAATAGTATTTCATATATCCTTGCCAGATCTGTGTTGTAAAGAGAGAGCAGATTGAATGTCAGCTCACCGGTCTGTTGATTATGGAAATAGACAAGACCGATAATGCACACCAACATGAGAAGGGACCCAACTGCGGTAAACAGGAAAAATTTGATTGCGGCATAGATTCTTCGTTCTCCGCCCCACACACCTATGATCAGCCACATGGGAATGAGCATAATTTCCCAGAACACATAGAAAAGAAGGAGGTCCAAGGAAACAAATGTCCCGAGCATTGCTGTCTCAAGGACCAGCATCGCAATTTGGAACTCCTTAACCCTTTTTGTAATGGCCGTCCAAGTGGAGAGAATCGTAATCGGAGTAAGAAAGGTGGTCAAAAGTACAAGCCAGAATGCAAGGCCATCCAAACCCATAAAATAGGTGATGCCATAGCTGGGAATCCATGTATACTTCTCTATGAATTGGAACCCTGCCACGTCCGGATCGAAATCAAAGTACAATCTCAGCGAAACAATAAATACCAATGTAGATATTACTATTGATACCCATCGTATGGCATTCTTCCCCGATTCACTCCGCTGTGGGATAAAGAGAATAGCCAAAACTCCCAACAGGGGTAAGAAGGTCACATAGGTTAATATGGGAGCATTCATAATCTACCCTTCGATCCTTTTGTTTTATTGTACTCCATAATTTCTTTTTTCAGAC
>JAGGRV010000637.1 GCA_021159445.1 Deltaproteobacteria bacterium
CTAATCACTTCCTTTTCTTTTTCTTCTTTTTCGCCTGTTGTTCTTTTGGGCTGAGAAAACGATAGGTTACGGCATCACAACGGGTATTTATTATCCAGGTACCGCCTCGCTTGACCTCTTGACCTTCAGTGAGACCCTCTGCGGCCCCTTTTATTGGTGCTGCTTCGCCTGTAGCTTCGGTTTTTTGGTTACTGGTTGCTGATCCCTTCTGACTCCAGACCTTCGTGGTTTGCTTGGCCTTTCCCATTGAGACCGATTTTATATGCACGATGCGAGCCATACGACTGACATTATTAAAGAAATCAACTGTATTGTGAAATGGCCCATTGAATTCCATGCTAATGGGAATAGCAGCGTAAAAGGCCTTTGGCTGTTCCTTCTGTGGTTTAAAGGATAAAAAATCCAGTCCGGCCTCATTGCCAAGTGAAGAAATCTCAGGCAAAAATGTCGGTATGTCTTCTTTCTCCGGCAGTAGCTTCAAGGCCTTCTGTAAAATTTCCTTTATGGTATCCAATTCTTTTTCCAACTGGGGAATCTGTTTAGACTTTGCTTCCAACTTGACCAGCTCTTGCCTCAGGTTCGGGATTTTCTCCGACGTGGTTTTTATTTCTTCTAAACGAACGGATAGGAAAAAAAACCAGAACAGGGCAATAGGAATAACTGAGACGAGCAACCATATGCCGGCCTTTTGCCAAACAGGAAGGGTATAGACAGATTGAAAAAGCCCAGGAGGTATCTTTAAGCTTAGTTTGTTAAATTTCACGACTTCTTAGCTCTCTTTGCAATCTTAAGTTGAGCAATTAGCTGTTAGCCATTAGCATTTAGCTTTGAAAAATGTAATAGCAAAAATATTCCATAATCATTAAGCTAATAGCTAACCGCTAATAGCTAACCGCTTAGTTTGTTGAGTTTGAATATTCACTTGAAGCCCAAATTCCATAAGGGCATGTCCCTGAATTGACTTCTGTTTGGTATTTATCAAGTTTACTGATTTGCACATTGATGATGTTTCCAGGCGTCGCATAAAAAGAGCTACCGTGTGGTTATCAAGGGCGACTCCATCAAGTCGTACATTATTTTCCTTAAGGCTTAATTTAGTAAGCCATAAACGATCAATAGGGACTGAACTTACAATTTCATCCAGGATTTTAACCGTTGTTGTACGACCTTCTTGAAGTTTTTCTATGGCCTTAAATTTATCTTCGACTTGTTTTCGTTTCTTATTTGTTTTCTCTATTTTTTTGTTTACATAGGCGAATTTTGCTTTTTTTTCTTCTAATGATGTCAGTTCTTGCCTTTGAGCCACTACCTTTCCTTGAATAGTCAATCCAACAGCCAACAAAACAACTGTCAAAAGGATCAAAAACAGGATAAAGACTGAAATCTGCTGGCGAACTGCCTCTTTTTTACGCCACTCTCGAACTGGGAGGAGGTTTATTTGAATCATTTTGTCAGAGTCCTCAGCGCAAGTCCGGTGGCTATTGCCATTTGTGGAGCGACAGAGGAGATATACTCAGGCTCTATGCCATGATCGATAGCAAAGCCTTGCAAGGGGTTTAATATCTTCACCGGCAGGCCTATTATGTCGCCAAAGATTATGTCAAGCTCTTTTAAAAAGGCGGAACCCCCACTTGTGTATAGTTGTGTGGGATATGTCTCTGCGTCTGAATTCGCCTTATAGAAATCTATTACCTTTTTTAGCTCTGATGCCCAAACATCACATAACTCCTTGCAAACCGTGGTCACTTCTTTCATGATTGCAGCATCTTCAGATCCGGCAATCTTTATTCTTTCCGCATCTACATATTCCAGCCCTGTAGCTTCCTGGATAGCCTCTGTAAGTTGAGTTCCTCCAAATGCCATGTCTCTTGCAAAAAGAGATGTACCTTGTAAAACTATGTTGATGTTTGTCTTCTGGGCTCCTATGTCCACTAAGACTATAGGTTCAGTTAAAAGGCCAAAAGCACCTTCAAAGGCATTTCCAAGGGCAAATGCATCCACGTCCACCACTGCCGGGGACAAACCGACTTCCTGAGTAAGGGAGGCGTATTCATCAACAATCTCTCTTTTAGCAGCAACAAGGAAAATCTCTGTCCCGCTGTTTTTTTTGCTTTCCCCGTCCAGCGCATGAAAATCCACATAAACTTCTTCGATTTCAAAGGGTACGTATTTTTCTGCTTCGAAAATCAGATTGCGTTCTATCTCATCTTCGTCCTGATATGGAACGATTATTTTCTTGACAATGACAGAATAGCCAGCAATAGATGTGGCCGCGTATTTAACTTTTGGCCGGAGATTGCCTAGAAGTGCCTTTAGTGCCCCTGCAACTTTATCCGGCTCTTTTATTGAACCGTCTACTATGGCTTGGGGTGGGACCAAGGCACGGCCAAAGCACTTGACGGTATGGCGTGTGCCGTTGCTGGATAGCTCAACAATTTTTATGCTGTGTGAACCTATATCCAACCCCAATGTAGGGTGTTGACGCTGTCCCCATTTTTTTGGCAAAGAAGGAAATTTCATTTTATCTGTTTCCAAGACACATAGATTCCTTACACTATTAAATTTGGCTTCATTATCGGTTCATCGGCAAAGCTGGGATATGGTTTATTTTTTGTCTATTTACTCTTTCGGTAAGTTTTTCTTTTTTCTTAACTTTGCATGAAAAAAATGTTCTTAGAATAATGGTTACCGTTAATGGCCGAAAAGGTTCAACGTTCCAAGTCGTCTGTTAAACCATGAACCACTGAACCTATGAACGACCACTAA
>JAGGRV010000270.1 GCA_021159445.1 Deltaproteobacteria bacterium
GAATTGGCCCGGTATTTCGGTATATCCCGGCCTTCAGTCTCTCAAGCCATCAAGCGAGGTGAAAAATTTGCAAACCCCCAGGTCCCAATCCGTGTTCATCCCCTTGTTAGATTTTTTTGCTTCATCAAGTTTTCACAAAAAGATATTAAAAAACAGATAGTTAGATGATGTTTTATTTATCCTTTTTATTATATTTCGGTTGGCTCTTTTTAATAACATTACCTTCTTTTTTTCCAGCATCCTTTATGCTGCTAAACTGTTCTATTTCAACGTTGGTTCCTGGAATTTTTCCAAGATGTTCGCAAATTCGTTCCTGTACTCTTCCTCTTTTAGCAATACCAGCATAATTTGTGTTGCCTGATTCTGTTTTTATCTTAATAAGATAGGCTTATCGTTTGGTAACTTATTAATTCCTGTTTTGCTGAAAGTCGTTGTTTTCTTTCCCATTTTAGCCTCCTATATTTTAGCTGTAATATTTTATAATTCGTTTTTTGTCTTCGTTTGCCTTATCGCCTTTAAAATAGATTTCTATAAACTCAATAACATCTTCACTTTCATAATATGCATATATAATTCTTATGCCACTCATTCCTCCACGTCCTTTTAGAGCTTTGCAAGCAAATTTTTTTGCTTTGTATATCTTAGGAATTTCAATTCCTAACTCTGAGATATGAACAACTCCTTTATTGTCAATTCCCAGTTTATGAGTAAGTTTGAGCTGTTTATTAATAAAAGTTTCGATATCATCATCGAGGGTTTTAAACCTTTTCGCCAGCTTCTTGAAATCTTTGCCAAATTCAGGGAGTCTCCGTACTTCATTAAATATTTTCTTCACTATAATTCCTCACTGAATAAGGCAAAGTCCGATAAAATACTGCTTCATATTCAATAACTTCTCCATCCTCGGTCGTTTGCCAAGGAACATCGTTATGGGAGTACTCACTGATCTCAGAAGCATTCATATTTGACAAATTATTTAAAACATCATCAATAATTTCTTTTTCGTGTGCTTTGAACTGAGTAAGATCGGATTTTCTTAAAGGTAAATATTTAGTCTGAGGATATTGAAAATAGTTTTCCTTTACCTTTACTAATTCTTTACCCTCCATTTCCTCTACAACCTTTATGAATTCTTTAGGTGTTGGTCCATGATGGTTTTTTATATAGGTTGCTCCTATTAATTGCTCTTCATACCTCTCATAAAAATTAAAATCTATGAAATAAAGAAGTTTATACAGAACTGTTTCCCCTACATTTGGTTTAGACCCAACTCGTTCAAGAATATAAATTAATATCTCCTTGAATTTTTGCAGATTCCGTTGAGGAACACTAATTCTAATTTCCTGTTTTTTTTCTGTTTTCTTCATGGCTTTTTCAAAAATAATCTCAATATCCTTTTTAACATCTAACAGAACATCCGTAGGAATATTAAATATTTTAGCAAACTTAACTATCTCTTCCGCACTAGTTTTCCTACTTCCGGTTTCTATTTGTGAAATAGCGACCCTGCTTATTTTCAATTTTATAGCCAATGCTTCTTGAGATAAGCCTAATTTTTCTCTTATCTTTTTAATCTTTATACCTAGATTTTTATAAAACCTATCCATGATTATATTCTCCCTTCTCCTTTTTTTGGAGCATTACGCGTTTGTCCAGAAGTAGAATTTTGGTCTGGATGGACGCCTAAAACATCCTGAAATGACCATTTTGCCTCTTGCCCTTGACCGATTTTCGCCGGAAAAAGTTTATTCAAGCTGCACGAAATGCCTAATTGCGTGGTTTGGACAAACGCGTAATACTCCCCTTTTTTTATAGAGAATTTAGCATATGTTTGAATTTATGTCAAGACAATGTTTCATTATCTAACATATATTAAAAATATAGGATTTTTGCTTTAGGCCAACAGATAAAAAAAGAAGGCGATGATCTTGCAGGTTGTTTGATTATTTTAATCGAACGAGTCTGTAGAAAAAGTCCTTTTGAAAGTGTTGCTAT
Organism: Deltaproteobacteria bacterium; assembly: GCA_021159445.1. GTDB lineage: Bacteria > Desulfobacterota > Dissulfuribacteria > Dissulfuribacterales > UBA3076 > UBA3076. The sequence goes on from JAGGRV010000270.1 coordinate 1,996, forward strand.
TTCCCAGGGACGCTGATTTTTAAATCAGCATCCGGGAGTTCCATTCCGGCTTCAGTTGCCGTTATATTTTCAAACTCAGCCTACCATAACCTTTGTTATTTGGGGTACTACCAACTTGGCATCAACAGGAAGGAATCGGCCCGGTATTTCGGTATATCCCGGCCTTCAGTCTCTCAAGCCATCAAGCGAGGTGAAAAATTTGCAAAAGAGGATGATGTTAAACTATTAAGCTAACTCCCCCAGATCACAGATCACGCGAAGGATCTTGAATTTTTGAGGCAATTGATGAGTGAACAATTCCTGTTTGCCCTGCGCTCTATATCAAACTGAACCAGTGTAACCGTTCACACTCCCTGGCAGCCGATAGGCTTTTGCAGGGTTTCAACCGCGGGCAGATTGCACCAAAATGCGTATTCCCAACGGATTATGCTTTGAAACCTGAAAAAGGCTGTTGGCTGTCAGGGGGGAAAGTGAATAATTACGAACCAGTGCCCAAATCCACACGCTCAGAAGCCTTTTGAAGGATTTTGTCAAAACATGAAAAGGCGATCGGGGATGATAATTCCTGTTGCAGTGTCATGGCTGAGGCCAGGTGAATCGCATCATAACCTCTTAAGGCATAACTATCCGCAAGATCACCTGCCATCTGAACAATGTCTTTGTTGACTTTTACTGCAAGATAAGAATCCCAGTCTTTATTGAAAGACATAAGGAACGTACAATAAATAACTTGAACAAATTAATGTCTTTTTTGCCGTCTT
>JAGGRV010000242.1 GCA_021159445.1 Deltaproteobacteria bacterium
CCGTACGCCTCGCATCTGTGCAGCACCCTGTAAACGCTTACAGTTCGGAAGGTTGCGGTAAAATGGGCGTTGTAATCCCGTGAACGGTATGCAAAAAAGATAGGTGAATTGGTTAAGAGATTGGGATAAGATAGATTGGATTTTGAAAGAGACTCCATAGAATAATAGGAGAGTGACATCATGAAAGTTAAAGTCGGATCGTCCGTACTGGAGTTGATACAAGGGGATATCACACAGCAGGATACCGAGGCTATAGTAAATGCAGCAAATCGCACGCTTCTGGGTGGAGGTGGTGTGGATGGTGCAATTCACCGGGCAGCAGGACAGGAGTTACTTGCCGAGTGCCGAACCCTTGGAAGTTGCGACACAGGAGATGCGGTGATCACCCGAGGCTATAAACTTAAGGCCCAGTATGTGATCCATACGGTAGGACCTGTCTATAAAGGACCGAATCCAAGCGTAGAACGCCTGCTTGAAAGCGCATATCAAAGGAGCCTGGAAGTCGCCCTGGCAAAGGGGATCCGTTCAATGGCCTTTCCTGCTATCAGCACAGGGGCCTATGGATATCCCCTGGGAGAGGCAGCTTCTGTGGCCCTTCGTACTGTTATTGGTTTTCTGCAGGCCCATCCGGAAATCAAGCTGGTTCGCTTTGTGCTGTTTAATCAGAAAGCCCTTGAAGCATTTGAAGAATCCCTTGGAAGACTTAATCCGGCAGGATCATAAAAACCGGGGATTCATATGCAGGCCAGACTTCTTATCATAAACTGCCCAGGGGCGAATTTTTTACATATTCCTATGGGGACCTTTGGGCTGTGTGATTTTCTGAACCAGAGAAAAATCCCGGCAAAAATACTCAACCTGGCCCTTTATGATGAGACAGATAGGCCGTCGCTCATCGACTATCATATTGAGCAATTTCGCCCCACGCATGTCGGTCTGATCTTGCACTGGCAGGAAACCGCAGAACAAGGAATCAGGGTAGCTCAGCACATCAAATCAAGGACCGACCCGGCAAAAATCATCTGCGGCGGTTTCACGGCCGGATATTTTGGAGAGGCGTTGCTCAGAAGATATCCGTCTGTTGATTATGTTATAAAGGGCGACCCGGAAAGACCAATGGAACTCCTTCTGAAAGATGCTCCTGAGCAGGAAATACCCAATCTGATCTATAGAGACGGAGCTGATATTCGAGTCAATGAGGTCTCCTACTTTATAGATGAAGAAACCCTTTCCGGCATTTCCTTTTCCAAATTGACCTGCCTTTTTGACCACGATGTATACATTAGGGCCGTGGAAGAAAAACTGTGGTTCCCCATTTTTATTGGGAGAGGTTGTATATTCGGCTGCGACTATTGTGGCGGAAGCCGTGAGTCCTTCAGGCTCCACAGCGCACGGGTAAAACCGGTCTCAAGGTCCATTGCGGCAATCATCACGGACCTGAAACGCCTGAAAGAATTTACCAGAAAAATATACATCTGCTACGAGATCGACCAGGGTTACATAAAGACCTTGTTCAAGGCCATAAAAGCAGAAGAAACGCTGATCAAGACATTCCGGTTAAACTACGGGGCATGGCAATTGTTCGACAGGCAGTTCCTGGAATTATACAGAGAACTCTTCATCATCGACAATCAAGACAAACCGCTCTTTGAGATATCCCCTGAGGTCTTTGATGACAGGAGCCGCGAAGGAATTAAACATCACAAGACCTATTCAATTGAGGAACTAAAAGAAAACCTGGGTCTTATCAATGACTGCCTGGGCACCGGCATGAAGGTAAATATCTTTTTCAGCCGATACCACGACACGGCCCAGACATACGCCGCAATAATGGATGAAATTTTCAGTATTTTCCGGCTAAAACATGATTTGTTTGCCAAAAAATATATGGGCGTAAATGTATGCTACGATCATTTATCCACAGATGTCGGAAGCCGTTACTGGGAAAGCTATATTGAGAAGCCGCATGACCCGAATACGCTCATCTCCTGGAAAAGAAGGCTTAGGGACCGGGAACAATACAGCTTTCCATTGGACAACCTATGTGTATTTATTCCGAAAGCCCTGTCGGAAAAGGAGATATTCAGGTGTGAGTTATTGATATTCATGCTTAAAGACTTAGAAAAGCAATCCAACGAATTCTTTCACGTTCTGTTCGCGTGTCTTGATGAACTGGTTATCAGGGCGCTTGAAGAGACGATCACAGACCAATATTCCAACAGGGCCGAGAATGTCTTTAAGTCCCTGGATCACTGTAAGCTGCTCCTTGATCTGAAAAAAACAATTCTACAGAACGAGTCTATGCTTTCCAAAATTCCATTTATTGAGGACTTGACCAGCCTCCAGATTAAAAAGGCACAGCATCAGTCCGGATCCATGCAATCAGAGATGTGTGATGGAACCAAGCGCCCCAAGCTGAATCATGCCCTTATCTCCGTCCACGATCATGATTACCTTGATCTGCCGGGTTTCTTGGAGCGTCTGCAAAAAGAAGGACCAAAGAACCTGAGGCATGAAAAGACCGTGTCTGTCTTCCTTGTAGATGAAATCATGAGTATGCCCTATGAAACATATCGTATGACGATTAAGGCATTTGAAAGGGGCTTGTCTTTAGACCAATACTATATGCTGATGCGCAGAAAGGGAATCCTTGACGCTTCATATCACAAGAAATTTCTGGCAAAAATGTTTCAAAGCGGAGTGCTGTATTGAATTACAGAGATCGTCAAATAGTTGAGTCGTTGAGTCG
>JAGGRV010000579.1 GCA_021159445.1 Deltaproteobacteria bacterium
ACTCGGCGATTCTCAGCTTGACATGTTCGGGAATAAAGCGAAAAAAGGCCAGCTTGATTTAAGCATAGAGCATAAAGCCGGTGTAAGCATAAGAAAGGAAGACATTGAAACTCTGATACACACCGGCGAACAGTTCGGCGAAAACGAGACCAGGGTACTCCGCAAAGGAAAGGAAACAAAAGCCTATTCCCATCAATTGCCGGAAAGCATCAGAAAAAACGCAAAACTGATTGATGATAAACTTGCGGAAATCACGGTCTGCGATCCGGCGGTTGGTTCCGGTGCTTTTCCGGTGGGCATGATGAGTGAGATTGTAAAAGCCAGAAATGTGCTGACGACCTTTGTAACTCAGGCTTCTAAGCCTGAGAAGGAACACAAGCAGGATGCCTATGCTACATATAATTTCAAACGCCAATGCATTGAACACTCCCTTTACGGCGTAGACATCGATCCCGGCGCGGTGGAAATTGCCAAACTGCGGTTGTGGCTGTCGCTGGTGGTGGATGAGGAGGACATTAAGAATATCAAGCCCCTGCCGAACCTTGACTATAAGGTGGTTTGCGGGAATTCCCTGCTGGGCGTGGAGAAAGACCTTTTCAATGCGCATCTGTTTTTAGAATTAGAAAAATTGAAGCCGCTGTTTTTCAACGAAACCAACCCTGCCAAAAAACAGGATTACAAAAAGCAGATTGACAATCTGATCAGTAAAATTACCAACGGACACAAAGAGTTTGATTTTGAGATATATTTTTCAGAAGTGTTTCATAAAAAAGGCGGCTTTGATGTGGTGATTGCCAATCCGCCGTATATTGACTCAGAGAGAATGGTGGGAGAAGGACACTTGGAACTCCGCAGAACCATAGCAAAAACTTATAAATTTACTAAAGGGAATTGGGATATTTACATCGCATTTTTTGAAAAGGGATTTAAACTCCTTAATTTCAATGGTTCCTTATCTTATATAACCCCTGATAAATGGATTTCCAAACCCTTCGGGGATGCGTTGCGAATTAGCAAAATACGTAATCTTTTAGCAATATTGAAAGCAGGAAGAGAAGTTTTTGAAGATGCAAAGGTTGATGCTATTGTATCTTTGTTCAGCAATAAAAACGAAGAATACGTTTATGTATATTTGTATGAAACTGACATTTTCCTGAAGGACAAGATTCTAAAGGAAAAAATTAGGTCGCCTTACACATTAGATGCTTTGTTTTCTATTGGGCTGAAGTTAATCCAGAAGATTGATGACACAGAAAATAGTCTTGCAGGGAATTTCCTGTGTGAAAATGCTTGTGCAACATCAGATGCTTATAAACTTAAGCCATTCATCCACGAAAACAAAGGCTCTGCGCTAGACTCTTCAACGCATTTCAAAATAGTAAACACCGGTACTATTGGAAAGTATTTTTCAAAATGGGGTATAAAGCCGATGGTTTATCTGGGCGACAATTATCTCCGCCCAGCTATAATGCAAGACGAGTTTTTCAACAATTTTAAAAAGGCATATTCCAAAAAGACGCTGCGTCCCAAAATAATTATGAAGGGATTAAACTTATTAGATGCCTTTTTGGATAAAGACGGCATTACGATACCAGGAAAGACAACATTGGTTATTACAAATAAAAGAAATAACTTAGATGAATTGAAACTTATTCTGGCACTAATAAACAGTTCTCTGATTTCTTATTATACCAAGGAGAAATACTCTGCCTCTAGTTACAACCAAGGCGTCACTTTTACGAAGGCAATGATTAATAGCATACCATTACCAAATATAAGTAGCAGTATGCGCAAAAGTATTATTTCAACTGTAGACCGCCTACTTGCCATCAAGGAAGTCAATCTGTATGCGGACACGAAGGCATTGGAGCGGGCGATCGACCAGCTTGTTTATAAACTCTACGACCTTACCACGGAAGAAATCAAAATCGTGGAAGGCTAAAATGAAAACGCTGATTGAGCATATCAAAGCTTGAGGCAGTTATGCGCAGTTCACTCAATCCCTGTCTGCGTGCCCCGCACAGGCAGGCCGGGCAGGATATTCTTAGACACAAACGTCCTGCAACACCTTCAGGATTTTGGCGAATACATATTTGAGCATTACCGGGAAATCGGGCAGTATTTTCGATCTGGCAATAATACAACGGGTAAAGGAGAGCAACTGCTTAAACAGGCAAACGGAAGCAGGTCTGCTCTTGGCTTATGTTGCTGAATTTTGGGGACAATAGGAAGGCGATGTATGTATGATCTCGATCTCTTTTTTTCTTCTCCTGAAAAGAAAAGTAAAAAAACCCAATTTCAATGTTATGGAATTGATTTAGGTACAACAAACTCCACAGTAGCAGAAATTGTATGGCGACCGGAAGGGAAACCTTCATGCCGAATACTTGAAATAGACCAGGCCACCCAGCAAGGACAATATACGAGCCCTTTAATCCCTTCGGTTGTCGCCATATTACCTGATGATAAAGTGTGGGTCGGAGAAGGGGCCAAAAGGCTGCGAACACGACCACAAGAGGCTGGACTCCTATTTGAGAAAAATCTGTTCTACGAGACGAAAAAAGGCTATTGACTGTCAGAAAGGAAGTGAATCATTGCGGATGATTTAATCAATAGTGATTGAGTTTTTCCTGGATTTTTTGTAACATGGGCGTCTGTCCTTTATTGAAACCTTTCAGACTGCCAATGAACACACACGGGATGCTATGGATTTTTGTGACTTGTACGAAGAATACTGCGAAA
>JAGGRV010000518.1 GCA_021159445.1 Deltaproteobacteria bacterium
TATTCAATAATGATAGCATTTACCCCATAAAGTCGAAAAAAAGCACGAAGTTGGGTTAAGAGGGCTGCCCCTTCAGGCGGAGCCCTGTATCCCATGGATATTTATACCGTTGTCGGGGAGAATTGTGTAAAAGGACTAGAAGCTGGAGCCTATCATTACGACCCGAAAAGCCATGCTGTTTCGCTTGTATCTAAAGGAGATCTGAGAAATAAAGTGGCTGGTGCTGCCCTGTCCCAGACGTGGATGGCCACTGCCCCTTTAAATATTCTGATTACTGCTGAATATTACCGGATCACCGGCAAATACGGCAATAGGGGTGTGAGATACGCCATTATTGAGGCCGGTCATATAGGGCAAAACATCTTGCTCCAGTCGGAAACAATGGGTTTGGGGGCCGGCGTGGTCGGGGCCTTCAACGATGAAAAAGTAAAACAGGTTGTCAATATTCCCCCGAACTATGAACCACTTCTGATATTGCCTGTGGGCTATAAGATCGAGGGATTATAGGATGGTCTATTCTCCGTGAATTGTACTGGTTATCCAATTTCAGAATATCCCCCTGGGTATCTGGACAATGTAGCCTTCTTCGCCTTCCAGTACCTTGACGTGTAGTTTGGGAAGGTCTTTCTCGGCCGGGCCTGACAGGTATTTACCATCCCAGGTGAAACGACTCTGATGACAGGGGCAGAGAAATTCCTTTTTTGCCTCTCGATAATTTACAATGCAGCCCAAATGGGTGCAACTGCGGGATACGGCCAGAGGCCCCTGATCGGTTTCAAAAAAGGCAAACCGGGGCTCAAGCAGGAATTCTCCGGGCTTTAGTTTGCGTCTCAATCGGACTTCTATGGGCGGACGAAATCGTTTTTTTGCCACAAAGGCATAAACAGGATAGATGAGCCCCAGACCACAGACCCAAAAGCCTGCCTTTTTCAGAAAGTCACGGCGTGTCATTTGCGATTACACCGCAAAAAGTCCCGAAATATGATTCCGCTCAAAATGCTCCAGATGCAAGGCGCGAGATTTCCGAGAAGCTTAGGGTACGTCGCAGTGACGAGGAAATCGAAGCAACGCAGCAGATGGGGTATTTTCAGCAAAATCATTTGCGGAATATGAAAAATATCAAAGTAAGGACTATGCTCAGAAGTATAGAAGTGGCCAGTGGAAAATAAAAGGTGAAGTTGCCTCGCCTGACCATGAAATCTCCCGGCAGCTTGCCAAGAAGCGGAATCTTGGGGCCTAACATCAGAAGCAGCCCTATTACCACGAACAGTATCCCTAAGATCAGCAATATCTTACCGAACTCAGGCAAAGGATTCATTATTGGTTAACCTCTTTGTAACATAAATTGAGCTATTAGCCTTTAGCAGTTAGCTATTAGTTTAATGATTACAGGATGTTTTACTATTACAAAACTAGGGAACCATTTTTCAAAGCTAAACGCTAATGGCTAATCGCTTAACTCAGGTGCAGATTCACCGTTCAGAGTTATTTTTTCCGTTGACTTTGCGAGAATTCTTTTCTGTAATCTCTTTGCCCGCTTGCTGTAGCGCTCTTCCTCGCTATAGATACAGCCACAATATGGTTGCCTGTATAGCCCGAGTTCCTTTGAGGTCTCTATACCCTCTACCCAGCCATCACGAAAGTCCTGGTAATAGAATTCTATTCCGTAAGCAGAAGCAAGCTCTTTTCCGATATCATGGATGAGGTCGTGGCGTTGGTAACGGCTATAAAGGAGGGTCGTGCTGAAGGCGGGCAGGCCAAGCTCCGCGGTCTTTCGGGCAGTAGCTTCCAGACGAATGCGATAACACACAGGACAGCGCTCATCCGGGTCCTGTCTTGTCCCTATTTTGTTCAGCCAGTCTCTAAGTCCATATCCGGATTGATCCCAAAGCACCGGGAATTTGAACTTTTCCGAAGCCATTTCCAGGGCCTCGACCCTGCGTTCATACTCCCTGAAGGGGTGGATATTGGGATTGTAGAAATAAACAAGGGCCTTGTTGCCCTCTTTTTGGAGCTCTTTGACCGGGTACAGGGTGCATGGCCCGCAGCAGGTATGAAGGAGAATTTTCATTTAAAATGCTAAGACCTTATCCGCCTCCATGGACAGCTCATAGAGGTCATCCATCCATCCGATTGGGCAAGTGCTTGATCCCTCCAGACCGTGGGATTTCGCGCAGACGCCTCAGACATAAAAATCTCCTTCGAACATGTTGATTTGCCCCATCACATCAAAATCTTTGCTTCCGCTCTTTTCAAAAAGGACGCCTTTCCCGAGCATGAATACACTGATTTCATCACCTTTTTTGACGCCGAGATTTGCCAGCCTCATCGCATTGTAAATGCTTTCGCCGTCCTCAGTACTGATAATAATTAGAACCTTCCTCACGGGACCTCCTTGTCAAATGAATGCGTTTTCTGGGTTTTTTATCTGTGTAATCCGTATAATCCGTATCCAAGAAAGGAAATTCCTATACTTTCCAGTTAATAAGTATTTAATAGTACGAAATGCAAATCTCGTCAATTTGATATCCCATCTCGTTTATCGCTGTGTTAGTTGGAGATGTCGCTGGTACACAAGCAACTTACAAATGCAGGGGAGGGCTAGAGAATGGTGACTGGATTCTCGATTGATGCATCCAATACAGCCGAAGAGAAGCGGTATTCCTTTCCTGACGAGGCTAAATTCATACGACAAAAGAAAAGCCCTTAACCTATTTACTCAAATTAAAAGGCT
>JAGGRV010000404.1 GCA_021159445.1 Deltaproteobacteria bacterium
ACGTCTGCGTACCCTCCGCCTCGCATCTGCAGCACCCTGTAAACGCTTACAGTTCGGTGGGTTGCGGTAAAACAGGCGTTGTAATCCCGTGAACGGTTACGTCGGGCTGGGCACAGTGCAATTCGTGCCCGATGAATTTTTCTATAGCCGGAATCTGGAAGGAATCCTCCTCGCACGCAAAACTGACGGAGGTGCCGGTTGCGCCGGCCCGTCCTGTGCGGCCGATCCTGTGCACATAATTTTCAGGATTATTGGGAAGTGTATAGTTTGTGACATGGCTGATTCCCTCCACATGAAGGCCACGTCCGGCGACATCCGTGGCGATGAGCACACGGATATTGCCCGCGCGGAAATTTTCCAGGATTGCGATGCGCTTTTTCTGGGGAACGTCACCCGAAAGCGCGGCGCAATTGATTCTGTATTGGCGCATGACATCGGCCAGCCTGTGGGTTTCATCCTTCCGATTACAGAAAATAATAACCCGGTTCAGATTCTGGCGGGTAATGATATTGTAGACAAGGGCGATCTTTTCCCTGGTGGTTACAAGGTATATGATCTGATCCACAGTATCCACCTCGATCTGCTCGGGTTCAATCTCAACGATAACGGGATCATTTGTCCACTGGGAGGACAAACGGCTGACCTCGGGCGTGAGGGTCGCGCTGAAAAGAAGCGTCTGGCGCTTGTGTTTGGGGGGAGTGCCCCTGATAATGCGGCGTACCTGTGGAATGAAACCAATATCCAGCATACGGTCTGCTTCGTCAATGACGAGGCTTTCCACCTTGTCTAAACGCAGATCGCCGTGCTCGTAAAAATCGAGCAGTCTGCCGGGCGTGGCCACTATCATATCCACAGGCCGTTCCGTAATGCGGCGTTTTTGTTTCTGGTAATCCATGCCTCCGAAAATTGAAACAATGCCGATCGTATGGTATCTGGAGAGGGCGAACGCCTCCTTGGTGACCTGAAGCACAAGTTCCCGGGTCGGGACGATAATCAAAACCCGCGGTGAGCCGGACCTTTTTTCCCCCACGATCGGGTTGCGGATTAAGTTCGTAATGTTCGAAATGAGAAATACCGCGGTTTTCCCTGTTCCGGTTTGGGCTTGGCCAGCCGCGTCCTTGCCCGCCAGGGTGCTGGACATGATTTCCGCCTGGATCGGTGTACAATATTGAAAACCGAGGTCAAAGATGGCATGCATGATTTCAACAGGCAGGTCGAAATCATGGAACCTTACTTTGCCTTCCGCCGGGGGAACCCGGAATTGCGAAATATCCCAGGCGCCGTCGTCTGGGCCGAGGCTTTCTCTGGGATTTCTCTTTTTCCCGGGGCGTCCCGGTCTTCTTTTCATTAGATTCACTGCCATAGACCAGCTGTGTTGCTGCTATAAGCCGTTAGTTTGTGGTTATTTTTCAAATAGCTGTTCAAGTGGATTACCCCAGTAATCCGCGATGAACCATAATTCTTATGTAGCAATTGCTATCTTAAACAAACGATAATGATCGAGAGGTATTCTCGAAGAAAGGAGGATTCAAATGGCAAAGGAAAACAAGACACTTACCACCAACTTTGGCGCACCGGTCGATGACGACCAAAACAGCATGAATGCGGGCAACTCCGGGCCTGTCCTGATGCAGGATGTCCATCTACTCGATAAATTGGCCCATTTTGACCGCGAGCGCATCCCCGAGCGGGTGGTTCACGCCAAAGGTGCTGGTGCATACGGCTATTTTGAGGTAACCGATGATGTGACAAAATACACAAGGGCAAAGTTTCTCTCCAGGGTGGGAAAACGAACCGCACTTTTCATCCGCTTTTCCACTGTAGGAGGCGAAAAGGGTTCTGCAGATGCCGAGCGGGATCCGCGCGGATTTGCAATAAAGCTTTACACCGAAGAAGGAAATTACGACATGGTTGGAAACAATACCCCGGTATTCTTCATCCGTGATCCACTAAAATTCTCTGATTTTATTCACACACAGAAGCGTCATCCAGCAACTAATCTAAAGGACCCTGATATGTTTTGGGATTTCCTCTCTCTAACACCCGAGTCTATCCATCAGGTGACTATACTCTTTTCCGACCGGGGCACCCCAAAGAACTACCGCCACATGAATGGCTACAGCAGCCACACCTATAAGTGGTACAATGACAAGGGTGAATACGTGTGGATGAATTACCAGATCGAGACCGAACAGGGCATCCGGAACCTCACCCGTGAAGAAGCGGCTCGAAAAAAGAGCGAGGATCCCGACCACGCTACCCGTGACCTGTACCAGGCGATCGAGCGAGGTGAGTATCCAGCCTGGACAGTTTATGTCCAGATCATGACCCCTGAACAGGCCGAGGGATACCGTTTTGACACCTTTGACATTACGAAAGTCTGGTTTCATGGAGACTTCCCGCTGATCCCGGTAGGTCGCATTATTCTTAACCGCAACCCGAAAAACTACTTTGCTGAGGTGGAACAGGCCGCCTTCTCTCCCTCCAACTTCGTACCTGGTATTGCCGCCTCACCAGACAAGATGCTCCAGGGGCGTCTCTTTAGCTACCACGACACTCATCTCCATCGCCTGGGACCAAACTACCACCTGCTAATGGATATGAATGCTTTCAAGACTCAGACCCAAATCTTCTATGTAGCCTAAGAGGATACAGTTAACCTACCGATTTTATAATTTTTTTAGATTCTTTAGTGTAGTAATAGTTTCATAACCCCTTAAGGCCCATTTA
>JAGGRV010000057.1 GCA_021159445.1 Deltaproteobacteria bacterium
AATAATGCCATATCTCCAACTCTTTGATTTCTCACATATTTTTCAAAATCATAGCTCTTGCAACCTCCACCAGTGTAAAATAATCCGACAGTATTTTGCGGCAAGAAAACCAACCTTTTTCCGTCACAAAGTCATCTAATATGCTGCAATCATGGATAAAAGAGTAAAAATTCAAAAAACAAGGAGGAAATTTTATTGGAAATTTCACTAAAAGTGGTGTCGGAATTCTTTACAGGTTTTAGTAACCGTTCAGGGTTCAGAGGTTCAACGGATTTCACTGATTACATTGCCTAATCCGTGGCCATCCGTGTAATCCGTGTCCAAAAATGGAAATTCCTATACTATCAAATTAATTGAGTTTGAAGCACATCCATCTCACGTACTGTAAAATTTTCCGACACCTGTCGATAATGGCAGTCTCACCACAAACCGGGCTCCCCCCCCAACCACATTCTCTGCTGATATGCTTCCTTTGAGGCTTGCCACGAGCCGCCTTACCTGCCAGAGGCCGATACCACTGCCCTTGAGTTTGCTGGTCTTAAAGGGCTTAAAAAGGACATTGGGCAATAACTCTTCCGGGATCCCCGGACCGTTGTCAATAATTTCGATGATTGCCTGCTCGTGATCGTCGTCCTTGTTTGTCCTTATCTGTACCTCCATTCCATCACCGCCTGCCTCCAGGACGTTAAGCAGCAGGTTTTCCAGGATACTGAATAAGAGTTCCGGATCGGTATGTACCTGGACTTTGCCTTGACAGTCGAGACCAATTTTCAATGTACCTAACTTCTTCCCCAGTTGTTGGCAGCGGTCCTTCAGAAATCGACAGAGTTCCAATTCCTTCCATATTGGAGTGCTTTCCCCTTTGAGCGTCCTCAAGCGGTCCTGCACCTTGGCCATCCGTTTGAGTGCATCATCAATGGCCTTCAGCATATCCTGCTGAAACTCGGGGTCATGGATATGATCCGGGGCGTTATCCCGCACCAGAGAGAGCATGGTGGCTGCATTTTTGACGTCGTGGAGGACAAAGGCCGACAGTCTGTCCCATGCCTCTTGCTCACGGGTATGGGCAAGTTTCTCTGCCATGCGAACTGCCAGCAGGGCCGAAGCTGCCTGGGTTCCCATGGCTGTCAACAGGTCAAAATCGTCCTGGCCGTATCGTCCTCCGGTGAACTCCGGCCCGATGCCGATTAACCCGACGAGTTGGTCGCCGATGAAAAGCGGTGTCAGTAGTACAAGATTGAGATTGTCAAAGAAGACCTTCTTTTTTTCCACTATTTCCTTCCATGCCTTATCCGGTTCTCTATCCTCAAGGTGAAAGTAAGGGTGTATCTTGAGGAATCGGACCAGGGGATCATCCGGAGGAAAAGTATTTTCATCGGCTTTGCCATTCGGATTCCCAGGGGAGAAAATTGGTCTATAGCCATGTTCCGTATCCCCAAGCCATATAATAAGATTGGTCGTATAGAGACTGTCAGCCAAGACCTGACGCAGGGCCTTTACCACCTCGGCCTCGGTTAATGCCCCCTGGAGCCGGCGGGAAAGGGCCAGCCATTCGTCCCGATACTCATATTTGTTGACATAAAAATGTGTGCTGATAAAAAAGTGCACTCGTCTGCGCAGCTTGCCGGAGCAGGTAAAGATGCCGAGGGCAACCAACCCCAGAGCCAGAAACAGCCAGCGCAGGACAAAGGGGAGCGGTAACCCGAAGGTTCGCATGACCAGGGAGATAATCCCAAGGACAAAAAGATACACAGCAAATAGTGATGGGGTGACAAAGGAATAGACAACCTTCCTGGATACAAACATCTTGCGGTTTAACAACCGGTGACGGGCTACTGCGTAAAACATTAAAGACCAGGCAAGGAGCAGGAGTGCAGCGAGCAGAAATAAATGATCAGGAACAAGACGGAGGTATGTAAGCCGATAGGAGGTCGCCCAGCACAGTGTTCCGCAGACCAGGAAGCTTCCGACTATCAGAAATTTATACTCCCAGCGATACGCCGGCGTCAGGGCACGCCAGAATTCCTCCAGGCGCCAAGCGGCAAACAGCATGGCTATCAGGATAAAAACGGAATAAAAATATACAGGACCATAAAGGTCAAAAATCAGGATATCATCTGCCACTCGGACCACCGGGTGACAGACCAGGCAATAACAAACAAACCCAACTACCAACATACCAATAGAAATCTCAATATAAGAAGGGATGCGGGACTCAGCAGTTGTCGCAACGGTTGCTCTGCGCAACCGTTGGGCCATGTTAAACCATATAAGGGCAAATACATTTTCTGAAAAAAGGACTGCTGAAACCACATGTGGTTCCGGATGATAGGCCAAATAGATGTATCCTCCAGCCAGCAGGATCAAGCCCAGCAGGGACTGCACCAGCGAGAGGGAAAACCGCCGCTCTCCGGTTTTCAGCCGAAAAGCAAAAAGACAGGAAAGTAAGAGTAACAGATTCAGCACGTAAAAGAGATGGGTAATCATGGAATCAACCTAAACCGTCAGTAATTATCAGTATTACCAGAATATCCAGCTTTCAGTTATATGAGAAAAAAATGAGCCAAGCTATTTTGGCTTGTTTTGTTAATTTTGTCTACTATTATTTTTCAAAAACTTGAGTTTATGAATAATAATATCATCTGTGTATATCTGCAAAAATGTAACCGTTCACACTCCCTGGCAGCCGATAGGCTTTTGCAGGGTTTCAACCGCGG
>JAGGRV010000440.1 GCA_021159445.1 Deltaproteobacteria bacterium
GCCTGTTTTAATTCCAAAACAAATTTTTATATCCCAATTTTTTAATGGTATTCCTTTTTCTTCTATCTTCTTTTTGCGTATTCCGGAGTATCCGGACGGCAATTCCGAAGGCATCCGGACACTAAACCGGTAACATCCGGACACCTTATCGATTCAATTTTTATTAACATTATTCTTAATCAATAACTATCATTTAGTCCATATTGAATTGAAAGACCTGAAAGAATTCAAAGGCTTTACTCTTTTTTCCAATAAGGTTTTGTACTATTATTGTATACTCATAGTGACTGTTCGGCAATACCTTTTTAACCTATCACTCATTAGATTGCCTGAATAGCCTTTTTTGCCATCACCTCCCGCATAGATTTTTTTGAGTCCAGAGGCAGGATATAGGCATTGTGAATTATCCTATCCATTATGGCATCTGCTAAGGCAGGATCAGGGAATAGGTCATGCCAATGCGTATGGGGGATCTGCCCGGAGAGTATGGTGGATGATCTGTTATACCTGCTTTCTGCAATCTCCAGGATATCCCTGCTTTCCTCTAAGGTGTATGACTTAAGGCCTATGTCATCTAATATCAGAAGCCTTACTTTTTTCAACTTATCCATAAATTGAATATAGCGATTTTCGTTCTTTGCAGCCTGAATTTCAAGTAGGAGTTCCGGTATCCGGTAGTATCTGACAGTATAACCATAACGACAGGCATTGTTCCCCAAGGCACAGGCCAAAAAGGATTTACCGCAGCCTGTCTTACCCGAAATGATGATATTAAGTCTCTGTTCGATAAAGGTACAGCTGGAAAGTGTGCGGATGGTCTTTTTATCTATCTTTCGCTCTTGGGTATAGTCAATATCCTCGATACAGGCATTTAGGGACAGAGAGGCCTTGTAGAGGAGTCGCTTAATCCTGTTATTTTTTCGCTGTAACCACTCTTTTTCCACCATAATAGCCAGTCTTTCCTCAAAGGAGAGCTCTCTTAAAGCAGGGTCAGCAAACATCTGGGCCATGACCTTAAGTTTCATACTTCTAAGTTTTTCTACAGTAGGATTATTAAGCATAGATACCACCTCCTGCATAAGCCCTGCTTCCTCTAACATTTTCGTGTTGTATGATCTTATCCTCTTTTTTTGGTAATCTGGAAACATGCTGTTTTAAGATGAGGTTAAAGTATTTGTAAGAGCAGATATTTTTATCCAGAGCCTCCCGGCTGGCAGTTTCCATTATTTCAAGCGGATAGCCTTTGGCAAGGCGCATGATACCCATACAGGCCCTATAGCTCTGGACCGGGTATTCCCGACTCTTAAGGACCTTTTTTATGAATTCCCGGGTGTTCGGTCCGGTTTTTGCTGCCCATAAGAGGAAACGGTCGGAACTCCATCCGTAGACCGCTTTGTGTTCATCAGGCATATGTTCTTCTAAGGTGGTGTATCTTTTAGAGGTGTTGTAGTTTCTGGGATAGGCGGCTACCCGTTTATGGCCTACATAGACCTCTATGGTCTTAGAGGTTGCCCGTATCGAACAGGGGCGGTTGACATAGGAATAATGGACACTGTAAAAGAAGTGGTCATAATCCACATGGTAATTAAAGGCGACCTTTGTCTCTTTCCATTGGGCATATTCATATCTGGTTAAAGGTAAGGGCTGCAAGCAGGGTTTGTCAATCTTTAAAAAGGCAGCCTCTCTATTGCCTTCCATCTTTTGAAAGGGCCGATGAATAAATTTCTCCAGTTCTTCGGCTATCGCCTGGTTGATTTCATAGAGGCTAAAAAATTGCCGGTTTCTCAAAGCAGCAATTATCCTCCGGGAGACATTCCCTACCATGTTTTCATCAGCTCCCTTATCTTTTGGCTTTCCCGCCCTGGCAGGTATTATGGTAGTTCTGTAATGTCTGGCCATCTCCTGATAGCTCTTGTTTAAGACCGGGGCTACCAGGTCGGATTTGATCACAGCAGTCTTGGTATTGTCAGGGATGGTAATCCTGGGGACTCCTCCAAACCAGGTATAAGCCCGCACATGGGCATCTATCCAGTTGGGCATTTTCCTATTATCATAAGCATATACAAAAGGGTATGCACTCGCTGGCAAGACAGCGACAAACAGGGATGCTGCCATTATTTCACCCGTACCTGGTTTCACATAGGAGATATGGTCTCCGGCCCAATCAACTTCCATCTCTTCACCTGCTTTGTGCTCTTTGTGTAGGGAGATCTTATTTACTTTTTTAAATTTCCGATAGCGGGCACAGAACTGGGTATACATGATCCCAGCGGGATGTTTCTCTTTATACTCTTCCCATAAAAGCATCAAGGTTACCTTCTTTTTCTTCATCTCACAAAAGATGTATTCCATATCGGGTTTGTGGGCTGATATCTTAGTCTCTGCAGGCGGATAAAGCCTGGACATCAATTGCTTATCACTAAGGTCAATCGGCCACACTATTTCGGCATCTTTAGCCCGTGTGAGAATCTCTGATACCGTTGTTTTCCCACAATTGCAGGCCTGACCTATTTCTCTTAGTGATAATCCTAATTCGTATCTTAATCTTAATATTTGTCTTGTTTTCAGCATATCTAGTCTCCTCATCATTTGGCCCCCTTTAATTATTGTAATTAAAGAGTACCTATTATTTAATGATTCGACAAGGTGTCCGGATAATTCCGGAATGCTGTCCGGATGTTACCGGAATATGCAATTAAAAGAAAAACCAAAAATC
>JAGGRV010000116.1 GCA_021159445.1 Deltaproteobacteria bacterium
GCAAAACCCTCGTTTGGCTATTTCAGGGCATTGTGGGCATTGTCGGGAATTGCTGTCAAAAGATAAAGTTTTTAGAAATCGCTTGGGTGGCCGCCTGGGGTCAATCGGCCGATTTGTGGAAGATTCAATGGGAATGCCTCAGGATATTGAAGGACTTGTCCTGGAAGACGAGATCTATCTGGTTCAATCGCGTCCGCAGCAAGGCGTGTTTTAAAGATGTCAGGCATGAAAAACAATAGTCCTTTTCCGTGCCCGCCGTTGCTGGCGCTTTTTCAGAAAAGGTTCGATGGTGATGATGCCCTTCTGCATCTGGCCAGCCTGCGTTTTAAAGAGGCAGGTCTTGGTACCGAATTTTATGCAGTAACGCCAAGGGAGCTTGACTGGCTGTTGAAATTCAAGCCCAAGCCTGAAACCCCTGCAGTGGCTCATTTGCGCAGGGACATCAATCTGTTTGAGGAACAAGGCCGCGACCTGGTCATGGATTTTGCCCTAAAATTCAAAGACCGGATCTTTGGGATGGTCATCCATGATCAAGCCGAAATTACAACCCGCTTTGACGATTATTTGGACGCATTGCACGAGATAGAATCAAGATCGAAAGAGGTCCCGGGAAGCCCTTATCTTTTTGTAGAATATGCCGCAGGACTGGAACCTGATTTCTTTATTGAGATCTTTAAGGCGATACAAGATCTCGAACATGTGAGCGCCTGTATTGATATAGGCCATATCGGCATATGGCAAGCAAGATCTGCCTATTCACGCAACCATCCGGGAAGGGATGTGTGCGCCATCACGCCGAATGATCCTGAACTGCCGGAGGTGATCAGAGATGCCCAAAAAGCGGTTGATTCCGGATTAGACGCAGTGCTTAATGTAATTCAGACCCTTGGCCGTTTAGAAAAACCCTTGCATTTTCATTTGCATGATGGACATCCGCTTTCCACCTTCAGTCCCTTTGGGGTCTCTGACCACCTGAGTTTCCTGGTTGAAATTCCCATACCTTTTGAATACAAGGGTAGAAGATCTCTTGATCCGATGTTTGGACCTTCAGGTCTTTCAAGGATAGTTACTGAATCATTGCAACTTCTGGGTCCGGATCGAGTCTCTTTTACACTTGAGATTCATCCGGCCGAAGGAAGACTTCCTCTTGCTAATGCCTCTCACCTGTTTAATCACTGGAGAAACAAAACAAATGCAGAGAGGATAAACTATTGGCTGTCGATTCTTGCTCAAAATCATAAACTGCTCAATGAGGCGTGTAAAAAAGTACCCTCTCAATGAGCAATAAGGTGACAGCTCAGGGTTCAAAGGTTCTAGGTTCAACGGTTCTGAACCCCTGAACCTTTGAACGGTTACTAAAAGAATAGCGCTATGAAAAAACCTGAAAAAATGATCATCTATAACCTGTTTCCCTTGCTGGCCGGAAAGTTCACAGACTGGGAAAGGCATTTATTGAGGGCATCTGAAATGGGCTTCAACTGGGTCTTTGTTAATCCCATTCAGCGTCCAGGTGAATCAGGCAGCCTTTATTCAATAGCGGATTATTATGATTTCAACCCTGTCTTGGTTGACCAAAAGAGTAAAAAAGCACCCAGGGAACAGGTAAAAGAGGCGATCAAGACCGCAAAAAAACTAGGTCTCAATGCGATGGTTGACCTGGTAATCAATCACTGTTCTGTAGATTCAGATCTGATTAAATCACGTCCCGAATGGTTTCTATGGGAGTCTAATGGTCATGTGGCTCACCCCTTCTGTGACGAAGACGGAAAAAAGGTGGTCTGGAAGGACCTGGCAAAGTTCAATCACAGAGATACAAGGGACAAAGAGGGGCTTTTTCAATATTTTCTCAATATAGTAAAATTCTTGATTGAATTGGGTTTTAAGGGATTTCGATGTGACGCCGCCTATCAGGTTCCCCAAAATCTATGGAAAAGACTCATTAAGGAGATAAAGAAGGAGCATCCTGATGTGGTCTTTTTTGCAGAGACGCTCGGATGTCCATCAGACCAGACCAGAAGGACCGCCAGCGCCGGTTTTGATTATATATTCAACAGCTCCAAATGGTGGGATTTCAGCAGTCCATGGTTGATGGCACAATATGCCCTTACGCGAGAAGTTGTTCCTTCTATAAGCTTCCCTGAAAGCCACGATACTGTGAGACTTTGCGAGGAACTTCATGGCAATATAGAAGGGCTTAAACAACGCTATCTGTTTTCAGCGCTGTTTTCGGCAGGTGTCATGATGCCCATGGGATTTGAATTCGGTTTTTGTAAAAGGTCTCATGTGGTAAAAACCAGACCGGAAGATTGGGAAGAAACCGACATTGATCTGACTTCTTTCATTACTGAGGTCAACAAGTTGAAGTCGAATCAAGCAATTTTTCAGGAAGAGGCCCCTACTGAGATATTGTATGCCGACAATCCAGATATTCTGCTTATGTGGAAGGCATCTATCAATGATCAAGAAGAGGCCTTGCTGATTCTCAACAAGGACATTTATAACAAACAGCATTTTTATGCGGAAAGCCTGCAGGAATTTGTCCAGGTAGGGGGCCCGCTCAGAGATCTTTCTCCAGAATACCCGATGGAGTATATCCCGGTGCCGTTTTCATACGATCTCCGGCCGGGACAAGGGATCGTAATGATCACTTCAAGGTAACCGTTCACAGGGCACCGCATCTGCTTTGTTGTCGGGCACTTGAAGTACAGGGAGT
>JAGGRV010000432.1 GCA_021159445.1 Deltaproteobacteria bacterium
TTTTATGTTTTCATTTTTCGAATCCTTGATCATTTCCTTTAGAAAAATTATTCCGGTTCGATGTTCAAGAGCGTAAGCGGAAAGACGCGATGCCAAAGAGGCCAGGTAGAAAGGACTGCCGGGAAGTTTTGACGCCTCCATGAGGTATTTGGCCCCGTTGATATTGTCCTTTAAAAAAAAGAAATAATTGAATCCCAGGTAATAAGGCACCCGATAGTCATCGGTCCGATATTGTCTTGCCTTAAGGAGCAGCCTGTTCGCAGCTTCGTATTCTCCCAGATCCCATGTGAAAAGCATGTCCGCAAAAAGGTACGCATCCCAGAAATATGGATCCAGGTCGGTAATAGTGTTTACCGATTCCTCTAAATAGTTGAAGTGCTGTTCGCCGAATTTTTCATTTTTACCTATTTTTTCCCCAAGAAATGTAATGACTTTCAGGAAAAGAAAATCGGAAACTATGCCTTTGAATTCCATGGCCGCAGGGCCTGTAAACCGGGATGGCAGGGTATAATCCATATAGTTTTCCTGGAGAAAAACACCCCGTTCGTGGTGAAGATGCCGCCAGGCTGCGCCGTAAAGCAAAAGGGCGACAATCAAGATCGCGGGGATTAAACGATTCATGCTCATTTTTCTTTAATCTGCGGCAATCTGCGTAATCTGCGGATACTCAAAGTCAGTTCCCTTCTTCGTTAATCTGCGGACTAAGTCAGTTCCCTTCTGCTGAAAATAATCGATGCAAAGAGGAGAAGGACGGCGCTGTAGATCAGGCTGTAACCAGTGATGCTCAGGAGATAGGAAGACGAGATGGAGAGACCGTGGGCTGCCCTGATCTTCAGGTCATACACCGACAGGTTGGGCACAATGTATTGAGTTATCTTGACAACTGCCTGAACTGCCGTTGTGAGCTGGATTTCGTTGGCCTGGCTTTGAATAAACTGAACCACCTCTTCGACAGTCTGTCCGACAATATAGGTGGAGATAGTAAAAAGAAGGGTGAGAAAGGAGCTTGTAGTGACAGTGCTGAAAAAAATCACAACGGCATTCAGCACCATAAACATCAAGAATTCAGCAAACACTGCCTGAAAGACCGAGAGCCATACAAATTCTTTGAAATAATTCGGATACTGCGTCTTGACGGCCCAGATTGTCAAAGTGCTTATGAGAGTCAACATACATACAGCGGCCAGGCTCAGAAGCACCAGGCCGAGAAACTTGCCGATCAGGTATTGTGTGCGGGAAAACGGTTTTGAGAGGACGCTGTAGATAGTCCGTTTGTCCAAGTCTTTTGACATGAGGTTTACGGATAGAGAAAAAATCATCAGAAGGCCGCCGAACGTGATTGCAGAGATATTGATATCCACAGTTACCTTGTGCAATTCGCGCAGGAAAAATCCGGTGACAACAAGGGAAAGGCCCATAATCATCAGCGCAAACAGGCCGATCCCATAGAGCGTACGGTCCCGGATTCCTTCCTTGAAGGTGATCAAGGCCAAGGACCAGACACGTCTGTTCATGATTCGGCCTCCTTCACGGTCTTGAGAAAAATTTGCTCGAGTGTATTAACCGTGTTGTCAACAGTGATGATTTTTACCTTTTCTCTACTGCAAAGGGTCAATGCCTCGGATAAGTGTTCCCTTGGACACATGATGGTGACATGGGTACTTTCCGTGAAGATTGCCCAGTCTGATTCACGGCATTTCCTCTCCAGTTCCGGCGTCTGACAATCAACTATAATGCGGACGCTATTTTCCTGGTCCAGCAGCTCGCTCTTCTGAAGTACTTTGCGCAACCTGCCATGGACCATGATACCGGTCCGGTCGCAGATACGTTCCACGTCACTCAAGATATGAGAGCAAAAAAGGACTGTCTTCCCCCTTTTCTTAAGGTCCAGAATCATATCAACCACCATTCTCTGTCCCAGGGGATCCAGGCCGGACATAGGCTCATCCAGGACTACAACATCCGGATCATGTACCAGGGCAAAACAGATACCGGCACGCTGAATCATGCCCTTGGAATAAGAACGTAGTCTGCGATTTTTGGCTGATTCCAGCTCGGTAAGTTTAAGAAGCCTGTCAATTTGAGACTGCACCTTGTGTGGCGGTACACCTGAAGCTATAGCGCTGAACCGCAAAAGTTCAGTTGCAGAAAGGTGATCATAAAAATAGGGATTTTCCGGAAGATAACCCACATGTTTGCGTGAGTTGGGGTCAGCAGGTTGTTTACCCAGCAGAGAGATTTTTCCTCTGTCCGGTCGTATGAAGCCCATCAGCATTTTCAGCACAGTGCTTTTACCCGCACCATTTGGGCCTACAATCCCGAAAATTTCACCCTGATCAATAGAAAGGGAAAAATCCTTAACGGCTAAGATCTTTTTCCGGGTAAAGCTTGTAGTAAATGTCTTTGAGACGTTTTCAATGCTGAGATACATGGGCCATGTATTACCGTTGCCTTTAGAACCATCAGTCATATGTCCTTTATCGGCACACATAACAAAAAACAAAAGACTCCCTTTAAAAAAGGAGTCTTTTGTTGTTAGAGGTTATGTATAATTGTTATTGTGGCTGGATATTGATACTGTCAGGTGGTGACGTTTTGAGTGGTGGTATTCAACTGGCTCCGCCGCCCATGTATGACCAGCCAGAAAATGCGGCTTTAGTGTTTGCTCCTGGTA
>JAGGRV010000233.1 GCA_021159445.1 Deltaproteobacteria bacterium
TACAGCCTAATAGCCCATAATAGGCTACTAAGCAGTTAAAAGTCCTTGAAATTCCCGTCATCCATGGGAATGACCTCATCAGGTCTGACTTCCTTTGCACCGTGAGCGGCTACTGCCTTATTTTTGACCCTTCCCACCGAGGCCTCAAGGGCCTTTCTGCCTGATGCCTTCACACCATACTGCCTGCTTCTTGCTCCGTTACCGTTACCGTTCCCGCCGACCAGGGCCATCAGATCACCCACAAAGGACTTCATCTGTTCGGCCTGGGCATTCATCTCTTCAGATGCAGAGGCGCTTTCCTCAGCGTTGGCCGCGTTCTGCTGGATGACCTTGTCCATCTCGGCCACGGCCTTGTTGATCTGATCAATGCCCTGTGACTGTTCATTGGAGGCAGCGGCAATCTCACCAACAAGCTCATTTGCCTTGGATACACTCTGGCCCACTTCGGAGAAATCCTCGTTCGTACTGGCCACAAGCCCCGATCCATCCTTGACGCTCTTAATAGTGCCTTCGATCAAGTCTGACGTATTTTTGGCAGCCTCAGCAGACCGCATGGCAAGATTCCTGACCTCTTCCGCCACCACTGCAAATCCGGCACCATGCTCACCCGCACGAGCCGCCTCAACCGCTGCATTCAGTGCAAGCAGATTTGTCTGAAATGCGATCTCATCGATTGTCTTTATGATCTTGGACGTCTCCTCACTCGCCTTGGATATCTCTTCCATGGAACGGGTCAATTCAGACATGGAATCATTGGCCTTGCCGACTATCCGGTTTGTCTCCTTCATAAGGGCATTTGCCTGACCGGCATTGTCCGCATTCTGCTTTGTCATGGAAGTCATCTCTTCCAGGGAAGAAGATGTCTCCTCAACGCTCGATGCCTGCTCTGCCGCGCCTTCAGCCAGGGACTGGCTGGCGGATGAGACCTGACCGGAGGCAGCGGCAACCTGATCGGAGCCGTCGGACAGGCCTTCAACGACACGGTTGATGGGCTTGGTGATGGAACGGGTAATAAAAAAGGCAAGCAGTGATCCAAGGATAATCCCTGCCAGCGTCCCGATGAGCGTAATACTGTTGGCCGCGGTGATCCGGGATTGCATCAGCTCTTTCTGTTCGGAACGCAGCTTATCACCCAAGGCCAATAATCCCCTGGCGCCCTCTACCATCTCTTCATTGGCGAGGTCCTGTCTATTCGTAAGCGCCACGTAATCATCAAAGGCCTTTCCGTATTGATTTATATTGGCAGCGATCCTTTCCAACACGGCAAGGGTCCGGGTGTCCTTAAAACGTGACTTGTAATCATTTATCAGCCCCAGACCCTTATCCAGTTCATTATGGGCCGACTCCACATACTTTTTGTCATGGCGGATCATGTAGTTCTTCTCATTCTCTCTGAGAGCCAGCATATTCTCTACTAAATGATCGGCCGCTTCTATCGTTTCAACACAGTCTTTGAACTCGGCCCCGGCAAGGCCGTTATGCAGGGCCTCTTCAAGCCTGCTCTCCTGTTGGTCCTTAAGCTCGTTAACCCCTGCCAGTGCCTCCCTGGCAGATTTTACCATTTTCTCCTCAGCAGCTATCTTCTGATTATGAAATTCAACATAATTATCAAATGCCTTTTCATAACCCTTTGCATCCGCAAGACCCTCGTCTACCATCTCACGATGGCGGTTATCCGTGAGCCTGGCCCTGGTCTCTTTCAAATGTTTGTTGAACTCACCAAGCAGGTCTTTTACCTCTTCTGCATATTTGTGATCTTCCCTGATAATGAAGTTCTTTTCCTGCTGCCTGATGCCCAAAATATCTTTAACCATCCTGTTGGCATCATCGGCCTTTTCCACCCTGTTTACTACCCCGGACATGCCGTTGTAGCCCACAAAGGCCACTACAGTGAGCAAGACCAGCATAATTGCAAACCCGCTGACTATCTTGGTCCCTAACTTTAGATTATTAAACATGATTATCCTCTCCTTTATGTCTTATTTATTTTGTAAACGTTTCAGGAACGTTGAAATTGAAAATTGGAAATTGGAAACTCGGCCTTCACGCTGACCCGAATTTCTAATTTCAAGTTTCAAGTTTCTAATTTCAAGCCGCTTTGTCTAAAATGTTAAGTTCTTCAGCATTCAATACCTGATCAATATCGAGTAGTACCTTGACACCTCCTTTTACCTTTGCCATACCCATGATATATTCGGTACTTAATCTGCTCCCAAAGCTCGGGGTATCTTCTATTTCATCGCCTTTGATATTCAAGACCTCAGACACGGAATCCACCACTATACCCACCATTACTTTCTTTCCTGATGTACCTGCAATATCAACTATGATTATGCATGTACGTTCACTATATTCGAGCGGATTCATAGTAAATTTCAACCGGAGATCAATCACGGGAATGACCTTCCCCCTGAGATTTATAACCCCTTTTACATAGTCCGGTGTCTGAGGCACAGAGGTAATGTTCATGATACCTATGATCTCTTTTACCTTAAGGATCTCCAGGCCATACTCTTCGGCATTCAGCTCAAAGGTGAGATATTTTCCCTCTCTGCTTGCTGGAGACATTGTGCCTTCTGTCGTTTCTCTTGACTCAATCTGCATCGTCCATATCCTCCTTTATCATTAACCATTATTATGAT
>JAGGRV010000298.1 GCA_021159445.1 Deltaproteobacteria bacterium
CGGTTGAAACCCTGCAAAAGCCTATCGGCTGCCAGGGAGTGTGAACGGTTACAATAACTGAGTTCTCAGTAGTCCCTTTCCCGATCAATTTCCCAGACCTCTACAAGTACTATGTCCCCTTTGATGCCCTATTTTTCTTGACGATTTATGACAGTTGGGGCGAGAAAAAACTCAAAATGCTTCAATCTCAGGGCCTCAAGACTGAAGTTTTATGGCGAAGACCTATTGAAGAAAAAGGGTTGTCCTCAACTTATATCAGAGAGCTTATTTCTCAGGATGAGCCATGGGAGCACCTCGTCCCTCCCGCAGCCTGCCATCTCCTAAAGGCCTTTGATCTATTGGATAGACTCAAAAACCGATGCCTTTCTGGCCCAGGGTAACCGTTCATATTTCCCCTTTGGCAAGCAAGGAGGTCACCACTCCTGACAATAACATAATCTGGGACAAATACTCGATTAATTCCTGCCATGGACAAATCCAATAGCTCCGCTATTTTGCATTGATAATTCCTATTTGATTTATTGATTATTATGATATAAATATTGTCATGGACTCCTTTGTGAAGTCCATGACAGCCCCTTAAGACGCTCCTGCCTGCATCCAGTGGATGAGGGAAAATCTTTTAGGGTGAACAATTTCCACAAAGATAGGCAAAACTACATCAAAGGGAAAGGAGTAAGGAGATGAATCGGTTTGTAAGAATTCTGTTTGTTTTCATGGTCTGTATTTTCTGGGCAGGGAGTTCTGCCTGGGGAGGATTTAAGTTCGAAACCGACGACCAAATTGGTATGGAAGACTATGGCGTTTCACAGGCCAAGGAATACGGTAGGGAAGATCCGCTAATCGATATTCTGATTCGTAAGGGTATCCTTACCGAAGAGGAGGCGAAAAAAATACAGAAAGAGGCGGTTGTGCTGGAAGAACAACGCCATCAGGAGGTACAGGAGGTAGCGAAGAAAACCGACGGTCAACTATTTAAAGGAGAAATCGGGGCATGGACCCAGGTCTGGTACCAGTTTGTGGAGGACGGAAAGGATGACGGGTCAAACCTGAACGATTTTATGGCACGGAGATTTTACCTGTATCTGAAAGGCGATGTCACTCCTTATTTCAGCTTCTTCACTCACATCGCTGCTGACCGGATTGGCCAGGACGGAGTGGACAGGCCTTCATTGGGGCTTGGAAGCGGCATTGCATTCCGGGACCTCTGGATTACCTTCAAGCTGAACGAGGCCCTTAAGATTCAGATGGGACGAATGTATGTCCCCCTTACACGTAACTATGGCACAACCTCGACAAAGTGCATGTTGACCACCGATCTCCCTTTTCTGCAGGGCGGTGTGCGCGGAAATATCTTTTATGCCCAGAAGGTAGGTCGAGATGACGGTGTGACCATATGGGGCAATTCTCTGGACGGGCTCCTGCAATACCGCTTTATGGTTTCTGAAGGGGTTGAGAATGACGACAATCCTGATGACAACCTCCGCTTTGTTGGCCGTGTGGCCGTCAGTCTCCTTGAACCTGAAACAGGCTGGTTCAACAAGGGGACGTATCTTGGAAAGAAAAAAGTCCTGAGCCTTGGCTTTGGCTACGATACCCAGAATGATCTGACATTGAATAGCCGCGAGGACCAGGACAACCGCGTATGGACCGCGGATGTCTTCTTTGACCATCCGATAGGGGAGGGTGCCGTAACCGTAGAAGCAGCCTATATTGACATTCAGAATTGCACTCAAACGCATAATTTCTCCGAGTTGGCAGCAGGCGACGACGCGGAAAATTGGTACATCCAGTCGGGATATCTCCTGCCAGGCAAAGTTGGTCCGGGCCGTATCCAGCCCTATATGAGATATGAGGCAGTTTACGTAGATGACAAGGACGATACAGAGTTCATGAGTGCCGGATTAAACTACTTTGTTAAGGGGCACAATGCCAAGATCAGCCTGGACTACACCTATGTTGAACAAGAAAGTGACAGGGACGACCAGAGCATCGCGACCTTCCAATTAGCTGTCGGGTTCTAGGGTCTGGCTGATTAGAAATACTTGCTACGTAACCGTTCATTCCCCTCGCAATGGCGGGGATGAACGGTTACAATAAATCCAGTACGAAGACTCATATATGGCTATTACATGAATGACATTAAATCCATTTCCCATCCTTTCCTCGGTCCGGGACATGGCCAACATGGGGATGATCCCGGCCGGGAGCTTTGCCAACCGGAAATACTGCGAGCAGTCAGTTACTGTGGAGAAAGGTGTGGACACTTTGCTGGTTGACTGCATGGCAGATGCCCAGACCTCAGGAGGGCTCTTGATTGCAGTTTCGGAAAAGCACGCTGAAGCTCTACACAAAGAGCTTGAGCAAAGAGGCGTCCTCCACCCGGAAGTGGGTCAAGTGACCGGTACCTCTAAAGGACGCATCCATAGCTTGCCCTGATTAGGTAGTCAATATTTTAAAAAAGTGTTACCGGCAATACGGTTTTGAAATCTTGCCGCACCCGCTTGACATCATTCTGAATTGTGTTAAAGAATTGCCGACACATGGGCCGTTAGCTCAACTGGGAGAGCAACTGACTCTTAATCAGTAGGTTCGGGGTTCGATCCCCCGGCGGCCTACCAAGGAAATC